>NZ_PYNY01000060.1:0-1683 GCF_003026135.1 Photobacterium sp. GB-36
CAGAACTTTCACCTAACGCAAAACTAGCTTAAGGGCTAATCCGGTTTCGCTCGCCGCTACTACCGGAATCTCGGTTGATTTCTCTTCCTCGGGGTACTTAGATGTTTCAGTTCCCCCGGTTCGCCTCGTATTGCTATGTATTCACAACACGATACGTGCTTATGCACGTGGGTTTCCCCATTCGGAAATCCCAGAGTCACCGGTTTTTACTACCTTCTCTGGGCTTATCGCAAGTTAATACGTCCTTCATCGCCTCTGACTGCCAAGGCATCCACCGTGTACGCTTAGTCACTTAACCATACAACCCCAAGAGGTTTCGCTCTTAGTTTCCACTTAAAAGTGGAGTAAGTTGGTCAAACAACCAAGGTTTGTGCTTAACACTTCGATCAAGAAAGTATTAAACGTTGGTTTTTCGCCGGACTCATTGTTTTGTTTTCACTTTTAAAAAGTGAAGACAAACACAGACACTTGAATGTGTATGTTTTGAGAACTCGTTCTTCTTTCGAAGAACATTTTTAAAATCAATCTATTGATTGAATTTACTAGTCAGCTTTCCAGATTGTTAAAGAGCATTGTGTTTCTATTTAAAGATCCACTTTTTAATCACACTCATAGGAATGTCTTTAGAAAGTGGTGGAGCTAAGCGGGATCGAACCGCTGACCTCTTCGCTGCCAGCGAAGCGCTCTCCCAGCTGAGCTATAGCCCCATATTTTACTTCTTGAGAAAGAAGTGGTGGGCGATACCGGGCTCGAACCAGTGACCCCCTCCTTGTAAGGGAGGTGCTCTCCCAACTGAGCTAATCGCCCACGATAGTTGCTATTTGTTTTCACTTTTAAAAGTGAAATCAAACTAGCTTTCCTTCGTGGAAAGGAAATGGTGGGTCGTGCAGGATTCGAACCTGCGACCAATTGATTAAAAGTCAACTGCTCTACCAACTGAGCTAACGACCCAATTTGCACTTCAAAGAGAAGTGGCGTCCCGTAGGGGAGTCGAACCCCTGTTACCGCCGTGAAAGGGCGGTGTCCTAGGCCTCTAGACGAACGGGACAATGTTCATACTTAATGTTGTTGGGCAACATTAAGTGGCTCTCTTACATTTTAACCAAGCAATCTGTGTGGACACTGCATTAAACAGCAAGTCTTTAGGTAAGGAGGTGATCCAGCCCCAGGTTCCCCTAGGGCTACCTTGTTACGACTTCACCCCAGTCATGAACCACACCGTGGTAAACGCCCTCCCGAAGGTTAAGCTATCTACTTCTGGTGCAGCCCACTCCCATGGTGTGACGGGCGGTGTGTACAAGGCCCGGGAACGTATTCACCGTGACATTCTGATTCACGATTACTAGCGATTCCGACTTCATGGAGTCGAGTTGCAGACTCCAATCCGGACTACGACGTACTTTCTGGGATTCGCTCACCATCGCTGGTTGGCAGCCCTCTGTATACGCCATTGTAGCACGTGTGTAGCCCTACTCGTAAGGGCCATGATGACTTGACGTCGTCCCCACCTTCCTCCGGTTTATCACCGGCAGTCTCCCTGGAGTTCCCACCATTACGTGCTGGCAAACAAGGATAAGGGTTGCGCTCGTTGCGGGACTTAACCCAACATTTCACAACACGAGCTGACGACAGCCATGCAGCACCTGTCTCAGAGTTCCCGAAGGCACTAAAGCATCTCTGCTA
>NZ_PYNY01000061.1:0-1616 GCF_003026135.1 Photobacterium sp. GB-36
TATAATGCAAATCGTAAATTTTGATGCTTAGACTTCGTTTTAAATAAGAAAAAATGCTTAATTATCTCAGCTTCTATTTATAAGATATTGATATATATGGTGTAACATTCATGGTTGTGTTTTTAATTCGACGGGTTAAAAACAGTTCTTACTTTTATCACAGTAAAATATAGGTTGGATGTGATTTTTTGCGACTAACACTATGAAAATAAGTGCTTTTATTTAGTAAGATGTTGAATATTTACAGTATTAATAAAGCGTAAAAGTAAGAATGCTTATTAATATACTGTTAAATGGCTTCAAGGTTTCAGTTTTTGAATAGGGATTATTGTAAACAATGGATATATCACCATCTTTAATCAAAACCAAGATTATCTACATTCCGATAACCTATCTATTCATTACCACGATTTTCATGTCCATTTTTCTAAAATGGTTATTGGAATATAACTTAGAAATATTTAATAAAAGTGAGCTATACCAATTTTTAAATCCTTTGATAGTCTCTATCATTCTTTGTTTTTTGGTGATGAGAAAGCGATTAGATATTCTTATTTATAAATATCGAATAAACAGCTTCGTTATAACTTTGCTTACTGCATTTTACCTATCTATAGCCATTGAAAACTCCCAGAAAATTCTTCCATATCTTCACTATGAAATCCAAAAAATTGAAGACTTTTCCGATTTGTCGAATATTGATTCAAAAGGCTATCTAAAAGTACAGGATTTCAACGCTATCAAAAGTAAGATGCTATCAAAAGTTAGTTTTAGAACACGAATCACTAAAAGCGGAGAGGTGATTTCAATTTATAGGCATATATCGATCCCTTTAAATAAACAGTTTACTGTTTGGGCTGTATTTCCTTTTAGTAAAGATATAAGGAAAGATGTTGCGATTGAAGATAAGAAGTGGGCCCTTCATGAATTAAAAAAACAGTCGAGTAAAGTTGTTAATGGCTATGACTTTTCTAATGTTGAATACTTCGAAGTCGTTCCTGACTCTGATTACAAAGATCAGTATATCTTATCGATTCATGAAAAGTACCCTAGATTAAATGGTAAAAAATTAACGATTTTATCTTCAGAAAATAGGGGGCTAGATCATAACCTTTACATTGATCTAGGGTTTTTCTTGATTTTTATGGTCTTTGGCGCAATGTGCATATTTGTTTTAGTAGAATTTCAGGGGCTTGATCCTGCAAAGGTACGAACCTATTATAGCAGTGAAAAATAGCCAGCCATTTAACAAATAAGGATATGTGTCGCGTAGCCGACACCTATCCGAAGTGTTGGACAAGCCCAAGCCACCTTATATAAGTAAATATTGGAAATAGCATGAAGGGGGATGCCAAAAAGAAGTCGAGCGTTATCCTTGGTGTGAACCAATAATATTAATACCCTGATTTATAATAAAATTCTCTTTAATTATGAAGCGTGAAAGCCATTATTCTTATTATTTAACGTCGGTTATCTGGGTCGAAATATTCCCGTTAATTGCATGACATGTTGGCAGCAGGGGCAAAAGGGTTGGGCTTTTATACGTACCGTTTTATTCGGTGAGGGCAACGTTAGTTGCCCGGCTATCATGAACATAAATTGGATTGCTTGAAGCA
>NZ_PYNY01000062.1:0-1531 GCF_003026135.1 Photobacterium sp. GB-36
ATATATTATTGGTTATTACAGCCAATTACGACCACATCAATATAATGGCGGATTAACACCGAATGAATCAGAACGATTATATTGGTTAACCTCTAAAACCGTGGCTAGTATTTGTTGACCACTACACAGTTAACTCTATCGCTTTTTTAAAACCAGCTCCATAAGTAAGAAAATTTTTTGCTAGATATATCTTATTTCTATCTACATTTGACAATATCGAAGAGTAACCATTTTTTATGGTCTTATTTATAGCAAAAACAGGATTTAACAGGATAATACATAAAATCAGCCCATAAAATATCTTTTTCATTATCTATTTACCTATAGTTCTAGCCCCCTGGCTTTAAGGAGGCTAACCAGTCACTATTCGGAATCTAACTTATTTACTTTGTTAAAAAATCCGCTTAGGCTTTCGTCGTTATGCAATTTTTCCCAAGGTTCTATATTGTAATTTTTTTTCTTATAACTCCATCCAACACCATTATTCAATTTTAATGCATTATCAAAAATGTCTTTTAGCTTAGATGATGATAAGAGTTTTGGATATAAAACATATCTTGGAAAACTAAAATCATATATATCTTTATATAGTAAAAACGATAATGTATGATATCCTGATAAATCTCCTTTTTTAGCTAAATTAGTCAACATCGTATAACTTTCATTTTTAGTTAAACAAATATCATTATCTCTATATTTACTCTTATCAAAACATCTATCCATATAGTCTATTTTTAGATATAAATTATCTGCGTTGATTAATATTTTCTTCGCTAGTTTTCTATAATACTGATAATCTTTCTCTTGTTCTGGAGTTCTTTTATTAATAAAATATAATCCATTTTGTAATTCATTTGCACATTGAAACACATTATCATTAGCGCATTGACGAAGAAGCTTATCGATTTTAGGATTAAACCAAGTATGCTCTTTGTTAATTCTTTCATCCCATGGGGTATCAAGAAACTGTTGATAAAATTCATTATATTGTTCAGAAGGATCTATTTTTCTCCAATCTAAATACGTCTGACTCAATAATTTATCATATCCATATTTTAAACAAGCATTCTTATATTTATTAAGTTTGCAGGTTCTTTTCTTCCCATAAGTTTCCATCGCATAAGGATATTCCTCATTAGTTAATGTTTTTAGCATTTCTAACGAAGTTTTCAGATCATAACGCGCTAATGCTGATGCATATATATACCTAGCAAAAATATTGTCATTGTTTTTTATATATGGTTTTGTAAGTTTAATAGCTTCTTTGTTGTCTTTACCATATTCCAAATAAATATTTGCTAAGTTTATTTTTTTTAAATCATCATTTGATAAATTACTTTTATTTATTTCGCTTCTAGAATAAACACAACCTGAGAATAAAAACAAAAAAATTAGAATACTATTAAATTTCATAATAACCATCCATCAAATCTAATAACGCACTCATGTCACCATTCTTAATGGCTTCTAATATACGTTTTTTATTTTTGAAATCACCAATACTATTTTCTTTTTCAACCATATTATCAAC
>NZ_PYNY01000063.1:0-1520 GCF_003026135.1 Photobacterium sp. GB-36
CTGAAGCAAAACACGAAATCACTCGATATATTATTGGTTATTACAGCCAATTACGACCACATCAATATAATGGCGGATTAACACCGAATGAATCAGAACGATTATATTGGTTAACCTCTAAAACCGTAGCTAGTATTTGTTGACCACTACACAATTCCCTAGTACATACATATTGGCTTAATCTTGAGGAGGAGCAGGAAGCAGCAATTTATGTGTTATTAAGCGGTACTATTCGCTCTTGGCGCAAGTTTGTTGAAGTGTTAGCCCACATGAATATCGAAGGTAAAAAACAAAGTTCAGATAATGCGCTTATAAATAACCTACAGCGAATAAATAAAATTTTAGATGGAAAACAGCAAATAGAATTTAATCAATGGATAGCTCAATTAGCTAGTGTAAATCATTTAGATAATATGGGGATGATCCCTTCAACTCCATTCACCATTTATGATTTCCAACATAGAAAACAAAAGAAAAGAGTATTAGAAATTTAATTTGGAGCTGCCGACAATAGCCAAGTGGTATTGTCGGCACTAACTGAATACTACTTTACTGGTGTCGTTTGTTGAACCGCGCAACGAAAGCCGTATGTTGGGTAATATTTATCTTGAACAATGGCTTCACCTCCTCGCGAGGTTATAAATGGTGCATCTCCCCCCCAACCTCTCATGACCTTTCTAGTCCCTGTTGATGGTCCTTGAGGATCGATTTCGGGTGAATGTTGGTAATAATCATTAGCATACCAATCATTAATCCACTCTGTTACATTACCTGTCATATCATACAAACCTAGTGGATTAGGAGGGAATTGCTTAATATCTTTAGATTCAAAGAGGCCACCATAATTCCATTCATCTTTTGTGTAATCGACATACCTACCATTAACCAAATAATGACTATTTTTACGCTGGATATAACCGTTATTAGTAGCATAATATAGATACTTTCCACGATTTCTTGCTGCATATTCCCATTGTGCTTCTGTGGGTAAATCAATCGGAGAACCCGTTAATTCACCCAGCCATAAACAGTAATCTTTTGCCTCTTGCCAGGTTTTGGTTGGTGTTGCTTTATTTTTAAACTGTTCATCAGAAAGGTCATATTTCGCCCTATTTTCAGCTTTGACAACGGGCAGATTATGCGCCCTTTTAAAAGCATCAAAGCCGTGATAGGTCGTTTCATGATTAGCTAATGAGTAGTTACTTAAGGTTACTTTATGCATAAAATTAGCGCCAGTTTCAGCATTCGACAAAGCGGTATTACACTTAGCATCTGGCGACCAATCCATTCTATCCGTAGAAATGGGGTTACAAGGGGCTTTAAATGCGCCCATCATGAAGGTTCCACCTTTGATAAATACCATGCTTTCAAGTGATTCAACAGCAACTTCGACGATTTGATGTTGAAGTTTGGTATCTGCATCAGGGTAGAGCTTTTTTACTTTCGCTTCTATTTGAGTGATTTTTTCAGCTGGTACCGTTTTACTGGTTACTGAAGCGGTTGTCTCTCCAGTGCATGCT
>NZ_PYNY01000064.1:0-1422 GCF_003026135.1 Photobacterium sp. GB-36
GGGTATCATATATGCTCGAACCGTAGGTAATGGTGGCTAACCAATACATCGCTTCTGGATTTTTTTTATCAGCTAAAGGTTGAAGTGTTTTTTCAGCTTTTCCCCATAACTTACGCTGAATATTCAACACTCCTTCAAAAAGTGGATCACCAGGTTGATAGATACTCGCGATATCAATAGAAGGGTTGATACTTGATATCGGGTTTTCTGATAAAAATTGTTCAAACACAGCAATATCGGCCTTTTGTGGCTCTGTTGCTTTTGAGCAACCGGTTAAGGCTAAAAAAGAGAAAACTAATAGAAGGGTAGTAATAGTTACTTTCATGCATTTAAGGCCTTAACTTAGCGATGTCTTTGAATTTTTAAATATAAAACGAAATGGTATGCTTAAAATCGTTGTACATGATACTTATCAAGCGTGGGTGTAAAAAAGGTGATTTAATAAAAAGCACTTCTTGATTAATTAAGAAGTGCTTTAATAATATTAACTGTTGGGTAGATAATAACTAAAATACTCGCGGATGAGCGCCATTAATATAAATCACTTGTTTTACAGAATCTACCTTTTCTTGAGCTTTTTTATTCGCAGCAATTAAGGCATCTTTTTCTTTAGGTGGTTGGGTGAAACTTATTGCAAAGTCATCACCATTAAAGAGCTCAGTTGCTTTTGCTGCAATATATTTTTTTTTCTCAGATAAAGAGTCATCTTCAATACTTAAGATTCTATATCCTCGCCAAGCATAGTTTGAACCCAAAGAAATGCCTTGCTTCATTAATTTTTTATATAAAGAACCATTCATTCTTTTATGTTTACCCTCAATTTTCATTAAGGATTCAATAGCAGGAACAAAGTTATTAAAACTTGCATAGTTAAGAAGCTTAATAGCGATTTCCTTCATTTCTTGATTAGAATCTTCTGCTTTTCTTAAATTATTAGAGTATTCAACAAGCGGATAATAGTATTGATTTTTAGCTGCATTGATAATGGCATTAATATATTGCTCGTGGGTTAAATCTGGTTTTAATATCGTACTGTAATATACGGCACGAACGTCGCCTGTTTTTGCTTGTTCTGCAAACAGGTTTCGTGCTTTTTTCGTCCATTTGTCACTACATTTACTGGGAAAATACATTTGACATTGCTCATCATTGGTAGACAGTGCCATTGCAGAATAAGGATAACTTTCAGCCGAAACTCTTAATAGATCGTATGCTTTCGCTTTATCGTTTATTCCTGAACGATAAATTACTTTTGCCAGCCAAAACATAGCATCCGGTTGTTTATTCTTCACTAATGGCGTTAATTCTTTTTCTGCAATATCTAAGCGCTTTCGCTGTATCCCCAATACGGCCTTAAAAAGTGGATCACCAGGCTGGTAGATACTCGCAATATCAATAGAAGGGTTGATACTTGATATCGGG
>NZ_PYNY01000065.1:0-1328 GCF_003026135.1 Photobacterium sp. GB-36
TTACCACTTTCGCCTTTCATCATGTTAGCTGCAACATCGTTAGACGCACAGATTGCGTATAGTGGCGATGTTGAAGTGTGCATCATGTATGCTTGGTTGAAACGGTCAAAGTTGATCGCGTCTTCACCGTTACGTACGTGAATGTATGATGCTTGAGACAATGCATTCAATAACTTGTGAGTTGAGTGAGTTGCAAATACTGTTGGACCTTTGTGGTCTTTAGCATCGCCACGCATTGCGAAGTGACCCTTGTAGATAGGGTTAAAACGTGCGTAACCGAACCATGCTTCATCCATATGAATACGGCTAGAGCTTTCGCCTAGTAGCGCTTCAGTCACTTCAGAGTGGTAACATAAACCGTCGTAAGTACAGTTAGTTACAACCGCGTAGCTCGCTTTTTTCTCATCAGCGTTGAAAGGAATGCCCGCATTTTTAGCTTTAAGTGCGATGCCTTCTTTGCTCATTTGAACTTGGCTGATTGGACCGATAATACCGTAACAGTTACGGCTAGGTACCATGTAGATAGGGCGTGCACCCGTTAAGATCAGACCTTGCTCGATTGATTTGTGACAGTTACGGTCACAAATAGCGATGTCGTCATCTTTCAAACATGCTTGCATGATTGTACGGTTTGAACCAGAAGTACCTACGATACCAGAGTAAGATTGGTGAGCACCAAATACTTTAGCAGCTTCAACTTCTGAATCTTTGAATGCGCCGCTGTGGTCAAGTAGAGAACCCAGTGCTGCACGTTCGATACCCATATCGGTACGGAATAGATTTTCGCCGAAGAATTCGAAGAATTGGTTACCAGCAGGGGTCTTAGTAAAACCGATACCACCTTGGTGACCAGGCGCAGACCATGAGTACTCATGGATGTCGTTGTAGTGCATCATCGCTTTCATGAAAGGCGGTAGCACTTGTGAGCGGTAACGACGCATAGCAGCAACGATACGGCCAGCAACGAAATCTGCAGTATCTTCTAGTACTGAGTAACACTCATCAACACGTTCCATTAACTGGCGGTTGTTAAGAATAGAAGTACGAGCGCGTTCTGCTAGTAGAAATACTGGCACTTCAGGTTGACGTGCTTGTAGTGCTGCTAACAAATCAACTTCTTCGTGAGAGTTAACGATTTGCTCTTCAGTTTTTTCAAGAGCCAATACAAGGCTATCGATTTGAGATGCCATGATAACCGCACGTGCATCTTCGTAAGAAGTGGCAGTAACGATTTCGATAGTACGGCTTTCTAATTCAGCGATTAATGATTTAGTTGCACGATCGGCAAAGCTGTTTGGAGTAATGTTTTGGTGCTCAATAACGAGAGC
>NZ_PYNY01000066.1:0-1183 GCF_003026135.1 Photobacterium sp. GB-36
CGCCATTATATTGATGTGGTCGTAATTGGCTGTAATAACCAATAATATATCGAGTGATTTCGTGTTTTGCTTCAGCAAAACTACGATAACCTACATTTGGTACCCATTCTGTTTTTAAACTTCTAAAGAAGCGTTCCATGGGGGCGTTATCCCAACAATTTCCTCGTCGTGATAAGCTTTGTTTAATCTGGCATCGCCATAGTAATTGTCTGTAGTAACTGCTGGTATAATGACTACCTTGATCACTGTGAAACATAACCCCTTTAGGTTTATGTCGTGATTCATAAGCCATCATAAGAGCCTTACCTGTTAAGTGACTGTCAGGCGATAGAGACATCGCCCAACCAACAGGCTTTCTCGAAAATAAATCGATAACCACAGCAAGATACATCCAGCGATGTCCAGTCCACACATAAGTCACATCACCAACCCAAACTTGATTAGGTGATGTAACTGCAAATTGACGATTCAGATGATTTGGAATTGCAATATGCTCTTGATTTGCTTTTCGGTATCTATGTTTCGGTGATTGGCAACTAACAAGATTAAGGGCTTTCATTTGTTTGGATGCACGATACCGACTCAAGGGAATACCTTGAGTCGTAACCATATCTGCAATGGTTCTTGCTCCAGCAGAACCATTGCTTGCAGCATGTACCTCTTTGATTAAACTACGCAGTTTAATCAATTCAATAGAAATAGATTTTGGGCGTCTTTGCCAATATTTATAGCTACTGCGATGAACATCAAATACTTTGCATAACGTTGTTATGCTGTGGCTCTTCCTGAGTTTCTCGATTAACGAGAATTGTTCAATGAGTCTGACATCAAGAGAGCGGTGGCTTTTTTTAAGATTTCATTATGCTCTTCAAGAGTGGCTAATTTCTTCTTTAACTCTCGTATTTCAATCTGTTCAGGCGTCATCGGTGAAGCTTTCGGTGATTTACCTTGGCGCTCTTCTTTTAACTGACGAACCCACTTATCCATCGTAGATTTACCCACATTCATGGCCTGAGCAGCTTCAGTTACTGAATAGTTTTGATCGATAACTAATTGTGCTGCCTCTAATTTAAATTCAGCACTAAATAATCGTCTTGTTCGTTTTGTCATGATGTCACCTATCCATGTTAAGAGGTGATGATATCACCTCTGAGTAGGTGGCCAAATTTAATGTACCACTACA
>NZ_PYNY01000067.1:0-1183 GCF_003026135.1 Photobacterium sp. GB-36
ACTCCATGAATGTGTTTTGATCAGTTGTGTAAAATACCGTTTCAGGTCGTCGGTAGTTAACGTGTCTGGCGATTTATCCAGTTGATGGGTAATGCGACGTAGAGCACGACTATAAGCATCAATCGTAAAGGGACGTTTACCTTGCAAGGTGAGATGAGTAAGGTGTTGTTCATAAAGATAATCTGAACGATGTTGTTGCGCTTTGTTCATGATAAATATTCCTTTTTTAAAGGTATATTCACCGTAGTCGAGCTTATGGGCTTTCACTCTGCCGCGCAGCGGCTTCGTTCAACAAGCACTTCAAGTCGGAACAAAAACAGTTGGCTTTGTTCCGCTACGCTCCACATTATAGCCAACTATTTTTGTCCGCTTAAGTGGGCGTTATACCTATGCAACCACTTGAAATTCAAAAGTATGCCTACATATTGATATCGTCAATTAATCAAATGTAGGGATACATATGTCAATTCAAAATCTAAATCCTGGCGATATTGTTGTCAGTAACTTCGGTGTTTATCAGCACTGGTCTCTAGTTTCAGATTCTTTGTGTGAAAAGGGGCTACCTATGCTCATTTCTGCAACCCAACGAAATGGCACCGTTCAAGAAGAGAGCTGGGATGTGGTGACTAAAGGTAAACATACCTATCCAGCTAAAGTTACTTACGACCGCCCAGTTCCAGAGGTACTCGAACTCGCTCGTTCTCAAATTGGGGAGTGGAAATACTCGCTAACAGACCGAAACTGTGAGCATTTTGCTAAATGGGCTACAGGTTTAAAAATGTCTTCGACTCAAGTTATTGCTGGTGCAACTGGTGCTGTTTTGGGCGCAAGCTTAGTTGGTTTATGCTCAGAAAATCCGAAGTTTGCTAAATTTCTCGGTGGTGCATTAGCTCTGGGCGGTTTAGCCGTTTTAGCTACTAAAGCCGTCGAGAAAAAATAGGTATAAAAACAATTTAAGAGGGATTCCCAACGCTTGGCATTTTTGCTTCTACTTCAATTTTAGTGTTTATGGCACAATGCTTTAAGTTGGGTGATAGCGTTGCTCACCCCTTAATTGGGCGTTATAAATACGGGTAAGTTATTCATAATAAGGACATTCAATGAATCAGATTAATATCCAACACTTTAAACATCCTTATGCCGAATTTGTGCTTGGTTCATATGACGGTAAGCTTTGTCTTTG
>NZ_PYNY01000068.1:0-1056 GCF_003026135.1 Photobacterium sp. GB-36
GTGCATCTTCGTAAGAAGTGGCAGTAACGATTTCGATAGTACGGCTTTCTAATTCAGCGATTAATGATTTAGTTGCACGATCGGCAAAGCTGTTTGGAGTAATGTTTTGGTGCTCAATAACGAGAGCGCGCATTTTATTAGTACTATTATTGTTGTTCATAATAACGCCTGAATAGAATGGTTGATTCTGATATATATCGATTTATAAGTGATATAAAGCAATAAAATATCTGGCAGAATTTATTGAGAATAAAATAAACAACCTCTTAATTAATATCACTATTAAAGGTAAGGGAATTGATGTTTATTATTTTTATTCTTACTACTTGTTTATTAACAAGTGATTTTTTGTATTTAAATTCGAGAAATTTAAATAATTAAAATATAACTCTTATTTTTAAGAATGATATTTTAAGTTGAATAGTTATCTTGTCTTCGAGGTATATAATGCGCTCTTTTCACAAAAATAAAACCATATAAACGGAATGAATTATTGCATTTTTACTAAAAAATAAGCCGATAAGTATCATTATTCGACCATGTTTTTTCATAAATCGTTCTCTAATGTTACCTTTGATGTCTCTTTTGAGGTTAAATCCTTTTTTTACAATAACTTATCTTTGTGTTGTCTGATGTCATATCAAATGCAAATAATGGCTATGTTTTTATTATGCAAAAATAATGAAAATAAATTCACACAAGAATGTGTATTTATTTTCGTAAGTGTAGGTAAAGTAAGATTTAATTTGTATTCCTCTTTATTTAGTCTAAGTAAACTCAGTGTGTGAGGAATATCTGGCATGATTTAAACGCATAAAAAAATCCCCACTCAATGAGTGGGGATTTAGGGTAGTCACGTTATCGACTTAGTCGATTATAGAGCGTCTTTTTTGATACAAAGAACGTGGTATTTACCGTCTTCGATCTCTGCGCCTTCAGTTTCGTGTTCGAAACCTGGGAATTCTGCATCCCATGCTTCTAGTGCTTTCAAGTACTGAATTTGAGGACTTGTTTCGTCACCGAAGTTTTCACCACCCATTAGCATTGGGATGCCTG
>NZ_PYNY01000069.1:0-1034 GCF_003026135.1 Photobacterium sp. GB-36
TTTACTTCATTGGGTAGGGGAGCGTTCTGTAAGCCGTTGAAGGTGAATCGTAAGGTTTGCTGGAGGTATCAGAAGTGCGAATGCTGACATGAGTAACGATAAAGGGAGTGAAAAACTCCCTCGCCGGAAGATCAAGGGTTCCTGTCCAACGTTAATCGGGGCAGGGTAAGTCGACCCCTAAGGCGAGGCCGAAAGGCGTAGTCGATGGGAAACGGGTTAATATTCCCGTACTTCTTATAATTGCGATGGAGGGACGGAGAAGGCTAGGTGAGCCTGGCGACGGTTGTCCAGGTCCAAGTATGTAGGCTGATGGTTTAGGCAAATCCGGACCATCTTAAGGCTGAGATACGATGTCGAGTCACTACGGTGACGAAGTCATTGATGCCATGCTTCCGGGAAAAGCTTCTAAGCTTCAGATTATAAGAAATCGTACCCCAAACCGACACAGGTGATCAGGTAGAGAATACCAAGGCGCTTGAGAGAACTCGGGTGAAGGAACTAGGCAAAATGGTACCGTAACTTCGGGAGAAGGTACGCTCCTAGCGGTGATGAGACTTGCTCTCTAAGCTGCCGGGAGTCGCAGATACCAGGTGGCTGCAACTGTTTATTAAAAACACAGCACTGTGCAAAATCGAAAGATGACGTATACGGTGTGACGCCTGCCCGGTGCCGGAAGGTTAATTGATGGGGTTAGACTTCGGTCGAAGCTCTTGATCGAAGCCCCGGTAAACGGCGGCCGTAACTATAACGGTCCTAAGGTAGCGAAATTCCTTGTCGGGTAAGTTCCGACCTGCACGAATGGCGTAATGATGGCCACGCTGTCTCCACCCGAGACTCAGTGAAATTGAAATCGCAGTGAAGATGCTGCGTCCCCGCGGCTAGACGGAAAGACCCCGTGAACCTTTACTATAGCTTGGCACTGAACATTGACCCTACATGTGTAGGATAGGTGGGAGACGTTGAAGCAACCGCGCCAGTGGTTGTGGAGTCAATCTTGAAATACCACCCTTGTATGCTTGATGTTCTAACGTTGG
>NZ_PYNY01000007.1:0-201935 GCF_003026135.1 Photobacterium sp. GB-36
AGCCGACACCTATCCGAAGTGTTGGACAAGCCCAAGCCACCTTATATAAGTAAATATTGGAAATATCATGAAGGGTGATGACAAAAAGAAGTCGAGCGTTATCCTTGGTGTGAACCAATAACTTTAACACTCTGATTTATAATAAAATCCTCTTTATTTCTGCAGCGTGAAAGCCATTATCCTTATTATCTAACGTCGGTAATTAATGTGTCTGGTGATTTATCCAGTTGATGGGTAATGCGACGTAGAGCGCGACTATAAGCATCAATCGTAGCGGGACGTTTACCTTGCAAGGTGAGATGGGTAAGGTGTTGTTCATAAAGATAATCTGAACGATGTTGCTGTGCTTTATTCATGATAAATACTCCTTTTTTAAAGGTATATTTACCGTAGTCGAGCTTATGGGCTTTCACTCTGCCGCGAAGCGGCTTCGTTCAACAAGCAATTAGACAGGGATTAAAAGCAGTGGGCTCTTCGCTTCGCTCAATTTTAGCCCACTATTTTTAACCCGTTAATCGAGCGTTATGCATTCCCTTAACTCAGAATATAAGGATTGATTTATGAGTATTCAAAAAGTGGCAATTATTACAGGTGGCGGGCGAGGAATTGGAGCGGCTACGGCTCACCTTTTTGCGAAAGAAGGCTACGCTGTATGCATCAATTATAAATCCAATTCAGACTCAGCGAATAAATTAGCTCAATCAATAATGGCTGAGGGTGGAAAGTGCATTACTGTTCAAGCTGATGTTTCTTGCGAAGATGATGTGATCCGAATGTTTTCCACTGTTGACCGCGAATTAGGTGCAATATCAATTCTTGTTAACAATGCAGGGATCTTAAAAAAGCAATCACGCTTAGAAGATATGAGTGCCGAACGAATCAACTCAATACTTACTAATAATGTCACAAGTTATTTTCTATGCTGTCGAGAAGCAGTAAAGCGAATGTCGACACGAAATGGTGGTTTTGGTGGCGTAATTGTTAATGTTTCTTCTGGTGCTGCTCGTTCAGGTTCACCAAACGAATATATTGATTATGCAGCATCGAAAGGAGCAATTGATACTCTAACGAAAGGTTTATCATTGGAAGTTGCATCTGAAGGTATCCGAGTAAATTGTGTTCGTCCTGGGTTGATTCATACTGAAATGCATGCTGATGGTGGAGAGCCAGAGAGGATCGAAAGGTTAAAAAGTATAATTCCGCTTCAAAGAGGTGGGAAACCAAGTGAGGTTGCAGAAGCCATTTATTGGTTAGCCTCAGACAAATCATCATTTTCCACAGGAAACTACTTGGATTTAGCTGGTGGGCTGTAATGCATAACAAATGCATCAACACGATTTGCTACACTCGGCATTGTCAGTTTGCCTTTAGTTTCAGTGATTAAGGCAGTAAAATTCAGGTAAGTCTGTATAGTAGCAAACGTGTTATGCAGGCGTTAGGCTTTAGGGAGGAAGTTGTTAGTGTTAATACCACAATGGGAGTCAAAAAATTTAGTTTTCACTGAGTTTTTAAGTGATGAGGCGGAGCTAGCCAAGTCAATTTTTGACAGTAACTCAAATGTAAAAGCAATGGATCCAACGTTCAGAGAATGGCCCATCACAGAGTATGAAAAGTTAATAGCTGAAAGCAATAAGTCAAAATTACCTGACGAGCAAGGTGCATTTTACCTAAGAAAAATTAGCACAAAGAAAGGTCAAGTGGTTGGCTACATACAACTGGAGTTTCATGCTCCTTCAACTGGCACTCTTTGGCTTCCTATGTTAACAATTCTACCGAGTTTTAAAGGTAAAGGATTGGGTTCTGAAATAGTTAGTAGTGTTATCACCGTAGCATGTGAATACGCAAATCTACAAAATGTAGCTTTAAATGTTTATGCAGAAAACATTTCTGCTTTTAGGTTCTGGTACAGACAGGGTTTTACACAAATTAGATCTTTCGATAAAGAAATAGAACTTGGTAAGGAATACAACTGCTTAGTACTATATCGTGAGTTAAAAGCCTAACAAATAAGGATATGTGTCGCGAAGTCGACACCTATCCGAAGTGTTGGACAAGCCCAAGCTACCTTATTATAAGTAAATATTGGAAATAGCATGAAGGGGAATGCCAAAAAGAAGTCGAGCGTTATCCTTGGTGTGAACCAATAATATTAATACCCTGATTTATAATAAAATCCTCTTTAGTTCTGCAGCGTGAAAGCCATTATCCTTATTATTGAACGTCGGTAGTTAACGTGTCTGGCGATTTATCCAGTTGATGGGTAATGCGACGTAGCGCACGACTATAAGCATCAATTGTAGCGGGACGTTTACCTTGCAAGGTGAGATGGTTAAGGTGTTGTTCATAAAGATATTCTGAACGATGTTGCTGTGCTTTATTCATGATAAATACTCCTTTTTTAAAGGTGTATTTACCGTAGTCGATCTTATGGGCTTTCACTCTGCCGCGAAGCGGCTTCGTTCAACAAGTCGTTAAAAAGGACAAAAACAGTTGGCTTTTGCTCCTACGTCGCTAATTTTAGCCAACAATTTTTCGCCTCTTAACGAGGCGTTAGGTTAATCTACTTAAAGTACGGAGTGTAAAATGGAATTTATTCCCGTAAAAATTGAAATGGATGATACTCTCGATTTATGCATACAATTTCGACGAGATGCACATGCAGTAAGCTTTGGGAATGATGCCGGTTTTAGTGTTGATGAAACTAAAGCGTGGTTTACAAAGCTAAGTACATTTGATAATTCTGGCTTTTATCATGTTATCAAAAACAATGAGGTCATCGGTCAAATAGAATTTCGAAATGGCTTGATGGATGAGCAAGGTATAAAGTTTGGCTATATTAACTTGCTGTATTTGTTACCTGAATTTCGTAACAACGGTTTAGGTAAAAAACTAGTGGATTTCATATGTGCTCAGTTCAAAAACGAGCAATGTACATATGCACAGCTACGCTATATTCCTGCAAATTTGCAAGCCGTTAGTTTCTATCGCAAACATGGTTGGTTTGATGTCGGAGAGCTTGGTGAACGTGGGCAATTGGCAGAAAAACGATTAACCTAACAGATAAGGATATGTGTCGCGAAGCCGACACCTCTCCGAAGTGTTGGACAAGCCTAAGCCTCCTTATATAAGTAAATATTGGAAATATCATGAAGGGTGATGACAAAAAGCAGTCGAGCGTTATCCTTGGTGTGAACCAATAATATTAATACCCTGATTTATAATAAAATCCTCTTTAATTCTGAAGCGTGAATGCCATTATCCTTATTATTGAACATCGGTTATCTGGGTCGAAATGTTCCTCTTAATTGCATGATATGTTGGCAGCAGGGGCAAAAGAGTTGGGCTTTTATACGTACCGTTTTATTCGGTGAGGGCAACGTTAGTTACCCAGCTAACATGAACATAAATTGGATCAATAAAGCTGCGGTTATTACTCATATATCGATGTGAGCATCAGTATGTTTAGTACAGATGCTCACTTATTTCATCGCTAACATGAATGTTATCTGTGTATTAAGTTATTACCATCAGAACGCTTCAATGATAAAAAGGACACTGCAGAAATAACGGTTAGCAGGCCCATAGCGATGAATGTCTGGTGAAAATGAGTCATATCATTGCCAGCGTAATAGGTTGAGAAAAAGTGTAAAACACACGCGCAGATAGCAAGACCAAAACTAATTGAAAGTAGTTGGGTTACCGCTAGCATACTGTTGCCTGCACTTGCATGATTATCATCTAAATCAGCTAATGTTATGGTGTTCATTGCGGTAAATTGTGTTGCGCGAACAATGCCTAACGCAAACAGTAATGGTAGGGCTAACCATAGAGATAACTGGCCTGATATAAGGGCAAATGCCGCTGTAATAATACCAATAACTATAGTGACCCAAAATAATGTTTTGCGATAGCCTAGACGTTTAAGGGTTCTTTCGACATACGATTTACCTAATAATGCGCCAAAGGCTAAGGGTACCATCATTAACCCTGCATATAAGGCTGATGCTCCCATCCCAACTTGCAACATAAGTGGTATAAGAAAAGGAATAGCCCCTGTACCTAAACGAGAAAATATATTTCCACCGATACCAACAGAAAAAGTCCTAGTCTTAAAAAGTGATAAAGGAATAAGCACGTTTTGTTTTTTTGATGCGTAATAAATATAAGTAACAAGAAGAGTAAAACCAATTAATAAGGTTATAACTGGAATTAAAGCCGTCTCTGATTTAGTTAAAAGTTCAATGCCGCTTAAAAGAGTAATTAAACTTGAGCTAAATAGAATAAATCCCCAACCATCAAACTTACTCGCAGTTGAAGTAAAGTTAGGCATGTAGCGTTTGGTCATCCATAGTCCAATAATACCGACAGGGATATTTATTAAGAATATCCAATGCCAACTTGCATAAGTGACTAATACACCACCAAGTACAGGGCCGACAACAGGACCGATTAATCCCGGCATTGTTGCTAGGTTTAACGCGTGAACAAATTCATTACGTGGATAGCTCCGTAATAATGCTAAGCGTGCTACAGGCACCATCATTGCGCCACCAACACCTTGGAGAATGCGAGCCAGTACCAGTTGCGTTAATGTGCCAGATAATCCACACGCCAACGAACCGAGTGTAAATAAGCCTACAGCCCAGCCAAATATAATGCGGGTGCCAAATCTGTCAGCAAGCCAGCCACTAATAGGAATTAAGATCGCAACAGTCAGAGTGTAGCTAATGATGGTTAGCTGCATCGTTAAGGGCGATTCATGTAAGCTTTTCGCCAATGAGGGGATGGCTGTATTAATTATTGTGGCGTCAAGGGTCTGCATAAAAAAAGCAATACCCGCAATCCATGGTAGCCATGTCAGTTGTTTTGATGGTTTCACCATAGTCACCTCATTAATGGTAACGATATTCCGCGCGCAGAGTAGCCAGAAGCATAAAACAGTGGAGAGGAAATAACGAAGGTTATACGTAATGTATTATGACTATATCAGTTGTAACTTAACCTGAAGTGAATCGCGTAAACATGCTTATTACGGTATAACATAATCGAAAATATGCAGCTAAACTGGTGTTGGGAATATGAAAAGGAGAATCGGTCAATGAATAGAAAACGGATTTTTGTTATCGCATTTATGGTGCCTATTATTTACGGCATAATTTGGTTTTTATCTCTGTACGTAAGTACGGATCTTAATCATTTGTTTTATGAAAACCATATCGTCTTTTTGTATTTAGCTTTGCCATGGTCGTTCTTTACGATAGAAGTTGGCGCAATGTGTAGTGCCTATACCAGCAGTTATATCTGCAATCCACTTACTATTTTATTAATAAGCATTGGTTTTGCTGTAAATGTTGTTGTTAGTGCGATTGTGTTAGGTGGGTTGGGTAAGATGCTTAAAAGATAAGATTCTGATTGTTAATAAGTTAATGGTTTTTAAGAATAAAAAAACGACTGTGGTAAAACAGTCGTTTGCTAGAATTTGAAGACTAAACGAAGTTTATTCTGGTACGTATTCTAATGGGGCTTCTAAGTCTTTAAGTACCATTTTTTGAATATTAATTCCTAACATCATGATGATTAAACACCAATTGAGGAAAGGGAGTTTGCCTGTTTGAATGCTTTCAACAAACTTACTTGGGTTCCAACTAAATAATTCACAAATATTCTGCGCTGTCATTTCTTCAAATAGGCCGCTATCAATTAGCTTGGCAAATTGTTCGTTGGTTGGGCATACAAAAGTATTACGAGCACCAAATGCTGATGGTTTGAATAAGCGTAATACGCGACGAATATCCTCAACTGGGATCACTTTGCCATTAGTTGCAATGCTTTGTTTGCCAATTAATGCCGCTAAGAAACACCAACATGGGTATGGAATAGTCGACACATTGAAAGGTTCTTTTTTGTATTTCGCTGTCCAGCTACTTACATTCTTCTCTTGCAAACCAGTGACTAACGCTAACTTCTTTGCATCATAGCCATGATCTTTCAGTAGGTTAATGATTTCAGCGACTTCTGATACGAAAGGTTTTGTCCAATTTTCGTATGAGGTAAATACATTTTCTCTAATCAAAATGCTATTCCAATATGGGATTCAATAGATTGGCGCTGATCATACGTGTTCACACGACGATGTCCATTAATATCCCATCACCTTGTTAAAATCCTTAATCAATTACCAATTAAATTTGTTATTTCATCTAGTTAGCTGGCTGGCTTGGAACTCAGTTCTTGGATTACCTTCAGATCATCAGCAGCTAAAGTGAATGAGTCACTAAGCTCTATAGTTTTATTGCTTTCTTTCTTGGCGTTAACAAGTGTGGCGGTGTAGTGAATTTTTGCACTATGTGTTGTTTTATTAATATATTCTAGATCTAACACGATACCTGATGCTCGTGCTTTATCGATAATATAATGCCCATCCCAAGTTAAGTTGGCATCAATATTTTTATTTTTTTGATTGAAGTTTTGGGTATTTTGACCTGCAAGTAAGGTTTGAAGGCTGTGTTGATTTAGTGAAATAGTTAAGTAATGTTCGGTGTCTTTTGACAAGATAATACTGACTGCTGGGGTGTTGTTTAAGTCGAAGTCAGTGGCAATGCCGACGTGAGTTAATGTACCGTGGATTTGGTGATCGTGTTGCTGATTACATCCAGTGAGTAATACGGTGGCAAGTAAAACACTCGCGATGGTTATTCCTTTCATACTATCTCCTCTGTGACGCACTGTATTGTGCCGTTAGCAAAACTAACTCTTTGAGGATATAGACTTTATTGTATGTTATGTCAGTAGATTGTGTGAATTACACGTTGCTTTCTTATTATTAGGTTAGATGATGAAAGAGTAAAAGAGATAATTCCTGTAAGAACACTAGCCATAGTGCGCAAATTTAATGGTATATGACATCTTATTATTCGCCTATTGATGGATGGAATTAAAAACAAAACCCAAGAAAATAGAATAAGGCATAGAAACAAATAAAGCCGATCACAAAACCAATGAGATGGTGTATGAATGAAGGTATCTCCGGTTTATGTTTGCGTGCTTTGTTTTTAGTTACACGGTAACATGCAAGGGCGATCAAAAAGATGATGGTGACAGCAAGGATATAAAATACGTTTTGTTGTGGCTGTGATTGCGTAGATTCTGCTAGTGCAAGGGGAGAAAAAAGAGCAACACTCGTAAGAAGATAAGATAGTTTCATTGTGGTTTACTCATAAGAAATAAAACTTACGTTAAAACTAACTGCTATTAGCGGCAATCATTGTTATTACAAGCTGTTATTGCATAAGTGTATGTTAAGCAGATAAAAAAATATCGGCGTCCTGCCGATATGTAAGTAATAAGAGATTGGCGTCCTTGCCAATTTAAGAGAGCTTTATAATTTTGCGTTAAATGCTTTTTTAAGTTCGTTACGCTCTTCAGTCACTAGCGCTAATTCATTTTTTACGCGTTTAAGTTCTTCGTGAATATTTTCATGAACGGGTGCATCAATAACGATATCTTTACCGCTTTGTGAGCGAACGATAACGTGTGAGCGTCCTGCAAACAGTGCTAAGAATCCCCATACCACACAGACGGCAAGTGTCATATATAGTGGTGCTTCCCAGCTATGTGTCGATTCATGTAGCGAGCCAAAAATAATAGGGCCAGTTGCTGCAAGTAAGTAACCCATACATTGTGCCATACCTGATAGTGCGGCTGCTTGGTGGGCATCATGAGTACGAATACCAACAAATGACAGGCCAAGAATAAAACCACCACCACAGCTAAAGCCAAAGCAAATTACCCAGATTAATGCGTGTTCCGGCATCATAAGTAGGCCAAGAATACCGATGAAGGCTAAGACAGCCATCGCAAAGCTCATTGCACGTTTGTCTTTCATTTTTGCCATAAGTGGAATAAGCACGAGTGCTGGTATGGCAGTTGAAAGCTGTAATACACCATGTAAGTAACCCGCTTGGTTCTCTGTGTAGCCGTTATCAATTAGGATACTTGGTAACCAACTGATAAAGATGTACATGATAAAAGAGTTTAAGCCTAAAAAGATGGTAACTTGCCATGCTGCCGCTGAACGCCATAGGTAGCTATGGCTATCAATATCAGCCGTATCAGCTGAAGGGCGAGTGTGACCTGATAATTGTGGCAACCATACAATAATTGAAATAATAGGGAAGATCAGTACGGTTGCTAAAGCAAATGCCCAATGCGGAATTGCCGTAATGCCCATTGAACCTGCTAGGTTCATCATTGGAATAGCCGTACTTGAACTTAACGTTGAGCCAATACCCATGATTAATACATAGACAGCAGTCAAAGTCGTGACTTTTGTTGGGAAGTCTCTTTTTAGTAAGCTTGGCAGTAATACGTTACCAATCGCAATACCGATACCGATAATGCATGTACCTAAAAATAGCATTAAGGTTGAGCCACCGGAACGGATAAGCACACCACCACCAACAAGAACCAGAGCTATCATAAGAGATGGCTCTAAGCCGATTTTACGTGCAAGGCCAGATGATACCGGTGAAAATAGGGCAAAGGCCAACAGAGGCAAAGTAGTTAACATACCGGCTTGTGTTGCACTTAAACCTAAATCTTGTGAGATGAACTCTAGAATAGGTCCTAATCCTGTAAGTGGCGCACGTAGGTTACTTGCAATAAGTAAAATACCCAGGATAACCAATGCTGGTCGTGCAACTTTAGGGACTGTTTTTTTATTTTTATGTGACATAGCTCTCTCCTTAAATCTTTAATGACATAATACCTCTCCTAATTTTTTCTGTATTAAGTTATATTGACAGTAGATATCTAAATTCGGACAAATTATGAAGTACAGTATCCATTTCCCTGAGTTTGACTCCGATCTTTATCCACAAAAGGTCGTTGCATTGCGCCTATCTGGGTTAGAGAAGGATGAAGAAATCCCAGTCCATCAACACCGTAAAGGACAACTTGTTCTTCCTTTAAGTGGTTTTGTTCGTTGTAAAATTGCTGACGCTATCTGGATGGTTCCCGCGAATTGCGCAGTTTGGATCCCAAGCCAAGTACCTCATAGTAATAGTGTTTCTCCTGATGCCGATACTTGTATGCTATTCGTTGATCCAGATGTAGTTGGAATGCCATCTAAAGCGTGCACATTATCTATTTCTCCACTTTTACGTGAGCTTATTGTTCGTTTAACAGAATCCGATCTCTCCTATACATCCGAATGTAAAACCGCAAGGTTAGTGGATGTGTTGATTGATGAATTAACGAGCATGCCATCTGAACATTTTGATTTTCCAATTCCGACTGAGAGTCGATTACACAGTATTGCTTTAGAGCTCATTAATAACCCAAGCGATCGCAGTACTGTTGGTGAATGGGCAAGTAAATATGCGATGAGTGAAAGAACCTTGGCGCGTTTAGTGAAGCAGGAATTAGGATTAACCTTTGGTAATTGGCGTGGACAGCTTCATATTGTGATTGCATTGCAAAAACTGTCATCAGGGGAGCCTGTACAGCGAGTATCAGAAGATTTAGGCTACGAATCAGTAAGCGCCTTTATTACTTTCTTTAAAAAAACCCTCGGACGACCGCCTAAGCAATACATTAAAAAACGGATTAATGATTAAATTTTTAGATATGTGCTTATATCGAGATTTAGACTTGATTTTAGCCAAGGTAAAGAGTCCGCTTTTCATTCATATGACAAAACCAGATGGGGGCTATGTCTCGTTGGCTGGCCTTTCACGTAAAATCGATTTCTCTCTCTGAATGGATTTATCAATCAGAGCATTCGCTAATCCTTCACATGTTAGAAGAGCGAAAAGCCTTAACTTTGTGAACGGTGATGGTTTCGGTTGGTATTCCGATCGCGTGTAACAGTACAAATAACACTGCGCCAGCGATATATTAAGCAGCAGTTAGGCTGTGTGACATTGGCTTCTGAACCATTAGAGTAAACGAATGATTAGCTTTTAATACCTAGGCAACAAATTCTGCATATTGATCATATTCACTCACTGACTGTTTATGAGCTAATTATGGATGAATCTGCTGTTACATATTCGAATTTATCCCTTCTTCATTAGACAACATTTTTCATTAGCTGATCTCTTTGCTTCGATTAAGTGATATCGCAGTGCCGACGAGTAAACTCAGTCGAAGAGGTGAGCAGTGAAAGTGATGCTTTTTCTCATTATTGTACCTATTACCACGAATTATAGAGACGTTAACCTGCCAAATAGACGGCTATTGCTGCATGATTATCTACTGTATTTTGTAATACCAGATGGGGAATGGTTAGAGCAATAAAGACTTTCGATGTTTGGTAATTATTATCCTATCAATACAGCCTGTATAATAAATATTCAATTTTTTATCGTTAATCAAAATTTGTAATATAAATATGTAACGTCATGATCTACCAATTAAAAAGCTATGCAATGATAGATTGCATGGTCTTTTTATTGAAAATAAAGGAGTTTTTGACTGGTCTTTATGCTTTTTAGCTGCTAATCTCTCGTCCCTCACAAACAACGTGAGATATTTATGCCAAGTAATGCATGTCAAATAGCTGATAGTAACAACACATCTTTGAACTCAGATTCTTCTCGTTTTGAAGCAAAACTAGTTCCAATTCTAACTATTGGTTTCATTTCCTTATTCATTTTTGCTGCACTGGCTGATATGTCCAGCTTTACAGCATTAATTCAAACTAGCTTTGAATCTGCAGCCAATGCTTTTGGTTATAGCTGGCAGATCTTAATGCTGGTTAACTTTCTTATTGCTTTAGCCATTGCTTTTAGCCCTTTGGGTAAAAAGGTGATGGGAACCGTGAAAAAACCAACAATCGGTACTTTTCGTTGGTTAGCGATGATCATGTGTACTTTATTAGCGGGTGGTGGCGTATTTTGGTCTGCCGCTGAGCCAATTTACCATTTCATTACACCACCGCCGACATTTGAAGGTGTTGTTGGATCTACACAACAAGCTGTCGACCCTGCACTGGGTCAAGCGTTCTTACACTGGGGCTTTTTAGCGTGGGCTGTATTGGGCACGTTGGCAACTATTGTATTAATGTATGCACACCATGAACATGGCGTAAAATTACGTCCGCGTGCTTTGCTTTTTCCTATCTTTGGAAAGAAGTTGGAAGATCATTGGTTCGGTAGTGTAATTGATGCTTGCTCAATTATTGCCGTTGCCGCAGGTACAATTGGCCCTATTGGTTTCCTAGCATCGCAGTTAGGTTATAGTTTAGAGTTGCTAACAGGGCTTGAAAATAACGTTCAATCTCAGTTAATGATCCTTGCCGTCGTTGTGTCTATTTATTCTCTTTCTGCTGCGTCAGGAATGGATAAAGGTCTACAGTGGCTATCACGCTTAAACGTGATTGGTGCGTTTGGACTATTACTAGCAATGCTATTCTTAGGCCCAACGAAATTTATTTTAACTGAGTTTGGTAGCGCGTTTGGTGATTACATTCATCATTTTGGCGAGCTAAGCTTAGCGAATGATAAGCCTTCTTGGAATGTATGGTGGACATGGTTCTTCTGGGGTTGGTTTATCGGTTTTGCACCGATGATGGCAATCTTTATTGCACGTATTTCAGAAGGGCGTAGCATTCGTGGTTTAGTTCTTGCGGTTGCGATTGGTGCGCCTATCGTGACGAATTTCTGGTTCGCTGTATTAGGTGGTACTGGTATTTTCCTTGAGCTACAAACACCGGGTGTAATTTCTGGCCCACTGAATGACGGTGGTTTACCGGCGGTATTATTAGCATCACTGTCTAACTTGCCATTAAGCGGTATTTTATTACCTGCGTTTCTTGTGTTGACGACAACCTTTGTTGTTACCACGGGTGATTCAATGGCATATTCGATTGCGATGGTGGTTTCTGGTGATAATGAACCTGATAGTAAGCATCGTTTGTTCTGGGCGATCACTATGGGTGTGGTTGCTGCGGTATTATTGCTTGCAGGTGACGGTGGCTTAAATGCACTGCAATCGTTCATTGTGATCACTGCTGTCCCTGTTTCTATCTTGATTGCGTTCACATTGATCAGTGGCCCAATCGCTGCATACAGAATGACATGTGCAACAAAACAAGTGGCTGCATAATACGGTATATCACCTATTGATGTTGACATTCCGTAAATGAAAAACGCCCGATATTGCTGTTAGAAATAACATGCGCTATCGGGCGTTTTTTATTACGGACTATAAGGTTTGTTAGAAATGACAAGCAAAGCCAAGGTTATACCGTATCAATCTGTCCATCTTTCGCTTTCGCTTTACAACGTTTGACTAACTGTAATGTCATGCCTCTAAAAATGAATAGGTGTGCAGGCATCATAGCGAACCAGTATAAAAGACCTTTAAAACCTTTCGGGTGCCACCATGCTCGAATATCCACTGAGCGGTGATCACCATGATCATTAATGGTAAATTCTAATCGTCCTAAACCTGGCGCTTTCATCCCAAACAGGAGTGATAAGAAATGGTTTTCTTCAAGACTGATCACCTTCCAAGAGTCAATGCGATCGCCCAATTGTAAATGTTGAGGATCACGGCGATAACGTTCTAGAGCATTACCACCAATCATCGAATCCATCCATTCACGAATACGCCATAGACTGTTGGCAAAAAAGTAACCTTCTTTTCCACCAACGAGCTGAACTTGTTGCCATAAATCTTCAGCACTCGCATCGGTTTTTAACGTGTAGCCCGCTTGTTTAGGGTAATAGCCATAATTAGATTTCCAGCGCGATAATGCATCAGGGTCAAATCCCCAAATCTCACTATCAATAATCTCATCATTCATCTCTAATGCTTCTGATACCGCATCATCGTAACTGATTAAGACTTGTGGGATGTATTGCTGTAACTTGCTTCCATCAGCTGGTAAATCATATTGCAACCCGTTGATCAATGCTCTTGCAATATTGGTCGGTACTGAGGTAATAAAACGTAGCCAATAAGTTGCCATAGCTGGACTTAAGAATTTAAGCGGTATCACGCGAATTTTCTTATTAAGCAGTGTACCTAAACGTACCATTTGATCACGGTAGGTAAGTTGTTCTGGTCCTGCAACATCAAAAATGAGGTTTTCATTATTAGGCTTTTTAATCAGCTCAGTTAAATAAAATAACAAGTTTCTAAGCGCAATTGGAGAATTGCGAGAACTGACCCACTGTGGTGTTAGCATCACAGGTAGATGACTTACAAAATCGCGCATCACTTCAAAAGCGGCAGAGCCAGGACCGATAATGATACCTGCACGTAATTCGACGATAGTTTTGCCACTATTGCGAAGAATATTACCTGTTTCTTTACGAGCTAGCAGGTGAGTTGAAGCTGCATCTTCAGATTGTAGCGCGCCTAAGTAGATAACCTGCTTAACCTGACTATGTTCTAAATATTGGCTAAAGTGGCGTGCGCAGTCTAATTCAAAATCAATAAAATCATGACCATGGTTCATACCATGTACAAGGAAGAAAACGATATCAACACCGTGAAAGAGATCCGTAAGGTCACTATCATCATTGAGATCAAGGTAAATTAATTCAAGATTATCAAGATCATTCCAGCCACGCTTTCTTAGCAATTGTAAGTTGCGTCCTGTGGCTTTAACGTGATGACCTTGATTTAGCAATTCTGGCACTAAATGGCTACCCACATAGCCTGATGCGCCGACCACTAGAATTGTTTGTTTCATTACCTCATTGCTCCATTTCCTTATGGTGTGACTTAAGAAGAGTTATCGTAGATATAAAGATTTATATTTTTGTTAATTGTAACCAAGTTCAGAATAATAGGTATGGCATCAAGTTATTTTCGCGATTAGCATAACATTTCACGTCAAATTGATTATCTATCAGTATGCTTTATTTTAGATAATTACTCTGCTTTATCACGACAGTTTATCAGTAAATTTTACCAATGGTTACTCGATAATAACTATTATATTATCGATTGTTGTTATTAGGGATTATTGCAATGCCGACACTCATTCTTCAACAATTTGATCGAGGCTTCCTTCGTTCGCTATTTTGGATTGCTTTACCTATTGCGTTGCAGTCAATGTTGTTTTCAAGTCGAAGTCTTGTCGATATTTTGATGTTAGGCCAGTTAGGGAATGCCCAAGTAGCCGCTGCTGGTATTGCAGGTAAAGCCTTTTTTGTTGCCATTATCATGTTATTTGGCGTCTCGACAGGCGGTGCGATGTTGACTGCTCAATATTGGGGTGCGAATAATAAGCAAGGAGTACGAGAAGCAACAGCCTTAACCGTGATGATCAGCGGTTGTTTTGCTTCAGTCGCAGCGGCACTGTTTTTATTTGCGCCAGAATGGATCATGGGCCTTGCGACACAATCGCCAAAAGTTATCGCGTTAGGTTCTGATTATTTACGTATTACGGCATTTAACTTACTCGGCGCGGCATTTGGTATTGGTATCGCTGTGGGTTTACGTTCGATGCACCAGCCCGGTGTTAGTACCTTTTTTAGTGCGATTGGTATTGGTGCCAATATGTTCCTTAATTGGGTATTTATTTTTGGTAAATTTGGTTTGCCAGCGATGGGGATCAAAGGTGCTGCATGGGCAACGTTGCTTAGTGGTGGTATTGAACTGATATTACTGGCCTCTTATTTATATGGGCGAAAACATTTATTAGCGTTTAATTTACAAACGGTTGTAGCTGTTTGTAATAAAAAAGATATTCAGCGTTTTCTTAAACTATCATTACCGATTACATTTAATCACCTTGCATGGGCGGGGGGAATTTTTGTTTACCATGCGATTATAGGGCAATTAGGTGTAAATGGGCTTGCTGCAATGTCGGTGATCACGCCGATTGAGTCACTGTCACTTGCAATGCTGATCGGTATTTCAAATGCGTCAGCTGTATTTATCGGCAATTTACTCGGTGCCAATAAAAATGATGAAGCCTATTTAAAGGCGTGGGCATTCTCGTTACTTAACTTAGGTTTTGCTTTATTAACGGTATGTGTGATGTTTTTAATTAAACAGCCGTTATTAAGCTTATTTTCAGGATTAACAGAAGATGTACGCGCGTTAACTGATCATTTCTTTGATATTTTTGCAGTTATTCTGGTGTTAAAAAGTATTCCAATGGTAATGATTGTTGGTGTATTACGAGCTGGTGGTGATATTAAGTTTTGCTTCTATCAAGATATTATTGCGCAATGGATGATCGGTATTCCCGTCACCGCATTCTGTGCATTTGTTTTACATTGGCCGATAGAGTGGGTTTATGCTTTATTAGGTTTAGAAGAGCTAATTAAATGGTTTGCATCATCATTTCGTGTACATTCACGACGTTGGATGAATAATTTAGTGGCTTAAATATACGGCCTAAAAGAAGAGGTTGACTCCCGCTTATTTAGGCCATTTTTAGTCTGATAACATGACTTTATTTATTCTGCTAAGTACCAATATCCAAGGTTTATAAGCTGAGTAAGTAGCGTTAATACGGCAGGGTGATGAATGGCATTGCCTAGAGATTCAGCAGTCACGACTTGCTCATTACAAAACTGTTTTGCGGTCTCTGCACATTCATCGGGTAATGCGTATTGTTCACCATTGATGAAGATGATCTCAGGTTGAGCATCATGATAAAACGCACGTAAGCCGCTAATGCGATTAAAGCTATCGCCATTCATTAAGCATTGATAGGTTTCTTCATTACTCCACTCAGGATCAGACGGAACAATATCTAACTCGTGACGATTTTGGCTTAAATGTTCGCCCATCCATTGTTTTAACAAATGCGGGTGATCAAGCAAACTGCGCATCATGGTTTCAAGATCATGGTAATCTTGCTCTGAAATTGCACCATTACAACGACGGGTAGAGAGGGCTGGATTGTGGTAGTGGACATCACCAATATCATTTGAAATCACGAAATCAGCAAAGGTACTTAATAACTCTTGTTTTTTAGGTGAACGGAAACCGACAGAAAAGCTCATGGATGTTTCCACAGAATAGCCATCATGTGGGAAACCAGGTGGAATATATAAAATATCTCCCGTTTCTAACACTTCATCAATGATTGGCTCAAAACCTTTAATCTGGCGTAATGCCGAATGACGAAACTCTTCCTCATAATCATCGCGTTTCTCACCCACACGCCAATGACGTTTTCCCGAACCTTGAACAATAAATACATCATACTGGTCAATATGAGGACCAACACCGCCACCGGGGGTTGAATAGCTGATCATTAAATCGTCAAATAACCAGCCTGGAAGTTGACGAAAAGGAGTGACTAATTGTGCAGCACCTTCATGCCAATGATTAGCGGCTTGTACGATGAACGACCAATTCTCTTCTGGCGTATTATCGAAGGTTAATGGTCCATGCAGGACTTCCCATTGGTCATCTTTTTTTGCAATGTAGCGAGAATCAACTTCTTCTTCCATCGCAAGCCCCGCTAATTCGTCAGGGCTGATAGGATCGACAAAGTGCTTAAAGCCACCTTTAATAATGGTTGGCTTTTTTTGCCAATATTGGGTGAGAAATTCTTCTAGGGAGAACGTTAATTGATACATTCGCAAGCTACTGATTATGAAATAGGCGATGAGTATAACGTAATTAAAAAACATCGACGGATTTTTATGTTGCTAAGTGTCATAGATATGTAAATACAATCTGGAATTAACGTCTTTATATTCATGATAACAGATGAAATAACAGAAAATATATTGACGTTAGGCATGGTTACAAATTCACAGTATAAGTTATAATTTTTTTATAAAAGTTAAGATTGTTAATAATAAGTTGCTTAAGTTAAGTGATACTATTTATCGCGACTTTGACAATTGAAATAACTTTAATGACAGTGCTATTTGCTGTAAATTTGCCGCGTAAATGCGTGACGTATTTATTTAGTTATTTTAATCAATTGCTCAAATTTTAAGTAGTTGATGTGATTTCAAATGTTGGTGATATAAATGTTACGACTCGCAGGACTCTGCAAAGGATACCGTGACGGCTCCGAATTTCATTTTGTGCTTCAAGGAACGAATTTAGATCTTGAACCCGGTGATCAAGTTGCGTTAATGGGTGAAAGTGGTTCAGGTAAAAGTACGTTATTAAACCTAATTGCAGGGCTAGATACTCCTGATGAAGGGGAGATTTGGCTGGGCAACACACCCATACATTCTATTTCAGAGCGAGAACGAACGGCCTTTAGGCGTGATAATATTGGCTTGGTTTTCCAGCAATATAATTTATTACCGACATTAACCGTTGCTGATAATATTAAATTTTGCCGTCAGCTTAAGGGATTAGCGTCAGATGATAAGTTATGGCGTCAATTGATCTCTGCATTAGATCTTATGCCGTTGTTAGAGCGTTATCCTGAAGAAATATCAGGAGGGCAGCAACAGCGTGTAGCGATTGCACGTGCTATTTATATGGAGCCTAAGATCCTGTTAGCCGATGAGCCAACGGGTAGCCTTGACGAACGCAATGCTGAAGCCGTTATTCGGTTACTTCTATCTCTCACAAAAAAACTTCACTGCACCCTACTTGTTGTAACACACAGTAAGAAAGTCGCATCACACATGCAAGGCCATGTTCGTCTGCAGGGAGGGCAACTTCATGTTACGCCCCGTAGTTAATGCGTTATGGGGGCATTATCGACGTCACCCGTTTCAAATTGTTCTTGTATGGTTAGGCCTAACGTTAGGTATTGCCTTACTTGTTGGCGTTATGGCCGTAAATCAGCAAGCCAAAGAAAGTTACCGCGAAGGTGAACAACTTTTTTCTAATCCTTTCCCTTATCGCATTCGCCACGTACAAATGGGGATGAAAGTCCCACAGGGTTTTTATATTCAAATGCGCCGAGCAGGATTGAAAACTTGCTCGCCGATGGAAGAATATCGCATCGTGACTGATCAGCAACGTGACTTTCAATTGCTAGGTATTGATCCCGTTACAATGATGTCTGTGTCAGGTTCAAATGGATTAGATGAAGGTAAGGTAGAACTGCTGAAATTGATGCGTCCACCTTATCCGATCATGATAGGTCAACAGCTCGCAAATTATATTGGCTTGTCTGATGGCAGTATGATCACGTTAGATTCTGGAAAAAAAATCGGTCCAGTCGAGATTATTCAAGACAAAAGAATGAATCAACCTCGTATGATTGCTGATATTGCATTGTTGCGAGAATTGAACCCAAGTTCTGGTTTCACTGCTGTTGTTTGCGGGGAGATGAGCCGAAAACAATTAAGTAAGTTAACTCATATTCTTCCTCCAGGATTAACCTTAGAACGGAAACAAAGTGCGAAATTAGAGCCCTTAACTAATGCATTTCACTTAAATTTGTTTGCAATGGGCATGCTATCGTTTGTGGTTGGGTTATTTATTTTCTATCAAGCGATGTCACTATCTTTTGCTCAGCGCCAGCCTTTAGTCGGTGTGTTACGTCAATTAGGCGTCACCAGTGGACAAATCGCGAAAGCGTTAGTTTTTGAATTAATTGCTTGGATTGTTTTAGGCTTGATTGGCGGTAATTTATTGGGCTTGTTATTAGCTCAGCAATTACTGCCTAGTGTCGCTGCATCTCTCAATGATCTTTATAGTGCTAACGTTAGCTTGCAAATTCAGTGGCATTGGATGTGGGGACTGGCAAGTTTAGCCATTGCTTTCTTTGGTTGTGCGTTTGCCTGTACTTGGCCTTTGATCCGGTTAGTGAGATCGCAACCATCACGGCTCGCAGCTCATTTGTCTTTAATTCGCTTTAGCGGTCGAGAATTTGCGTGGCAAGCATTGTTTTCAGGTATCTTCATGTTGATTGCCTTTGGCATCTATCAACTGCCTCATGGACAACTAGCTGGCTTTGCGCTGATTGCATTTATCTTGATTGCTTCAGGCTTATTCATGCCATATCTGATGTGGAAATTGTTTTTATGGCTCGGCAAGCTTTGTCGCTCGGCACAATTACGATGGTTTTTTAATGATGCCGCGGCAAGTTTGAGCTATCGAGGTGTTGCTGCGATGGCATTTATGCTGGCTTTAGCATCAAATATTGGTATGGAAACCATGGTAGGTAGCTTTAGAAACACTACTGAAAGTTGGCTAGAGCAACGGTTAGCCGCTGATATTTATATACGTCCATCAATGAATATGGCACCACGTATCTCTAAGTGGTTACAAGACCAACCAGAAGTTGCGCAAGTTTGGTGGAGCTGGCAAAAAGAAACGCCGTCTGACGCTGGTACTATTCAAGTCATGAGTATTGGTGATACTTCTGGCGAGAAAAAAGCGTTAGTCGTTAAAAAAACAGCTTATGACTATTGGAAGACACTGCATAAAAGCCGCTCGGTTATGGTGAGTGAGTCTATAGCACTTAAAAATCATTGGGATGTCGGAGATATCATTAATTTGCCCGCACCGATGAATAAAGGTTGGAAAATTGTCGGTATTTATTATGACTATGGTAACCCTTATGGTCAGGTATTAATTTCACAGTCTAAGTGGCAGCGTTTCTGGCCCCATTCTGGGCAAGTTGGATTAGCGATTCACCTTAATAAGAACGCAAACCCAGATAAATTACTTGCCGATCTTGGTGCTCGTTTCCGTTTACAACCTGAACGTATTCGTAATAATGCAGCCTTGATGAAAGAGGCGATGGGGGTTTTTGATCGCACGTTTGTTGTGACCTCAACACTGGGACATTTAACCTTGTTCATTGCGATATGTGGTTTATTTTTTGCCACAATAGCAGGGGAAGTATCACGTCAACGTCAGTTTGCGTTGCTACGTTGCATGGGAATGACTGGTCGAGAGCTGGCGTTACTTGGTGGTGGGCAGTTGCTGTTTATTGGCGTGATGACGTCGTTGATAGCATTGCCGTTAGGCTTGTTTCTTGCCCAGCTATTAATTGATGTGGTGCTTAAATATTCCTTTGGTTGGACAATGCCAGTGCAATATTTCCCTGTGGATTATTTGACGACATTGGGTACTGCCTTATTAGCCCTGTTAGTGGCTGGAGCCTGGCCTGTTTGGCGTTTGGTTCGTCGCTCTGCAATCTTGTCTTTAAGGGAGTCATTCTAATGAAGATGTCATTAATATGGCTCTGTCGCGTTGTAGTTACCCTAACGTTAGCGTTGCTTTTAAATGCTTGCGATAACCAAAAACCACCGAGCAAATCTGTGGAATCACTAACTCAATCAACCGACTATGTGTTTGAGCCTGTAGTGAAAGGTAACAAGCTACAATTTCCTAAAGATTATGGTTCACATCCTGAATATCGTGCTGAATGGTGGTATTTCACCACTAACCTTGAATCTGAAAGTGGCAAGCAAATAGCGTTGCAATGGACATTATTCCGAATGGCGACGGGGGATGAAGAAACCAAAGGTTGGAAAACGCCACAAATGTATATGGCGCATGCGGTGATCACAACTGATAAGAAAACATGGCGAGCAGAGCGTTTTGCTCGTGGTGGTATAGGCCAAGCAGGGGTGATATTAAGCCCATTTCGAGCATGGTTAGATAATTGGACATGGCGCTCAAAAGATAATTCACCGTTTCCCGGTCGACTTGAATTTGCCGATGATAATATGAAAGCGATTTTAGATATCACACAAGCGGGAACGATAGTTTTGCAGGGGGATAATGGCTATAGCCGTAAACATCCACTGCTAGATATTGCCTCTTATTATTACAGCGCACCCTTTTTGAATGTAAAAGGGATGTTAGAGCTTGATGGCGAAACCTATCGCGTAAAAGGCCAAGGTTGGTTTGATCGTGAATGGAGTAGCAGTATGCTTAGCTTACAGCAGCAGGGATGGGATTGGTTCTCTATTCACCTTGATGATGGCAGTGCATTGATGGTTTCTCAACTACGTGAACACGGTGAAAAGCCTTACTTTTTTGGTTCTCGTTCATGGAAAAATGGTAAAGTGGTTAAGCTTGATAACCACCAGATCCGCATGAAACCGATTAAATATTTTTCCGTTAAAGGAAAGCAGTTCCCGTTAATATGGGAAATCGAGATACCATCACAATCCATAAAGATTAAAACAACAGTTGTTCGTCGAGAACAGTGGTTACCTTTTATTTTCCCTTATTGGGAAGGACCTATTCGGGTCAGTGGTAGTCATAAAGGAAAAGGCTTTATGGAGCTTACCGGATACGAATAATATTGATAAAAGCCGACTCGTTCGGCTTTTTTCTTATCTGATATTTGTGAACAAGATCTAAGTTTAAATTCAAGGCACTGTTACTGTGATATTTTACTTGAAAGTGAGAGATTATTTGTGGAAATAAAAGCGCAATGCCAGTGTGGTCAGGTTTCTTATGTATTAAAAAATAAGCCATTAAAAGTCTTTGCTTGTCATTGCAAAGAGTGCCAAAAACTATCAACTAGCCCATTTAGTATTACAGCGGTGATTGCTGTAGAAGATATTACATTTAGTGGTGAATTAAAAATGTGGAGTCGTGAAGCCGATAGTGGCAACACCAATACGGCGGTATTTTGCCCTGAATGTGGTAATCGTATTTATCATTTTAACCCTGATGATCGCTCTACAGTTAAGCTTAAACTTAAGCCTGTTGCTTGCGTTGACGATGTTATGTTCAAGCCACAAATGCATGTTTGGGTAAGTGAAAAAGTGAGCTGGTATCAATTACCTGAAAATGTACCGTGTTATCCAAAGCAGCCACACTAAGCCCATTTAAAAGAGGTTTTAATGAATTTTACTTCTATTGATGATGGTGAAATCTTGCTGTTAGCAACACCTATAATGGATAATTTAATGGATGCGTCAACAAGGCAAGATCATTCAGCACACGTTCGCGATTTTACTCCGCGATTAAAGGCTATTGTGACGAAAGATTACCTTAAACAAGTGTGCGAACAATACCAATCGGAAAAAGGCTTTTTTACTGAACGCTTTCCTGTTGCAGTGTTTAAAAGACCTGACTCTGTTGTTATTGTGTGGAAGCAATTTTTCAGCAAAGCAGAAGGTGAGTTTATGGCTGAAATGATATTAGTTTGCCAAGAAGACCGTATTCTTTGCGACCATGTTATGGTGCTTTAGTCTCTCAATTTAAATCTTATCTGGCATGAGCAGTGAATGGTGCGTTTAGCGATATAATACGCATTCATTTAGTAATGTGTTGTATTCATGCCAAAATTTAACTTACATCGTCCGGATTATGTGACCTCCATGTTAGGTCAGCTTTCTTCTTCGCAATTACATCAACGCCTTGATCCCATAGTAAAACAATTAACAAAAAAGTTACCGCGTAACCCATATATCAGTGATCGTATCATCGCCAAACGCTGGGAAGTGTTGAATAACATTAACTCTCAAACTATTTTGTATGATACCGAAACTCAGCAACAACAGCATTGCTACGAAAAGAACATAGAAAACTTTATTGGCTCAGTAAAGTTGCCGTTAGGTATTGCAGGTCCTTTAAAAGTGAATGGTCTATTTGCTAGTGGTGAGTACTTTGTGCCATTAGCAACAACAGAAGCGGCATTAGTTGCATCTTATCATCGTGGGGCTCTTCTGATCAGTGAAGCAGGAGGAGCAAGTGCTATATTGTTAAATGAAGGCGTAACACGAGCACCAGGTTTTGCGTTTGAATCACTTGTACAGGCGAGCAAATTTATTACTTGGGTCACAACACAATACGATACTTTTAAAACGATTGCAGAATCAACCACGCGCTACGGTAAGCTATCAGACATTAATTTGAGCATGGAAGGTAATCATGTTTACTTGGTATTTGAATATCTAACCGGTGACGCATCTGGTCAAAACATGGTGACGATTTCAACTAATGCCGTTTTTGAATATATTCTTGCTAATACACCGATTAAACCTGTTGAAGCCTTTCTAGACTGTAATTTATCTGGTGATAAAAAAGCAACGGCACAAACGTTGCGTTCGGTTCGTGGGAAGAAAGTGACTGCTGAAGTACATTTAAGCCGTGAGCTAGTGAAGAAATATCTTCATACGACCCCTGAAAAAATGGTCGACTTTGGCAAAATGACCACAGTAGGCGGTGCGTTAAGCGGTACTATCGGTGTTAATGCACATTATGCGAATGCGCTTGCTGCATTTTATATTGCATGTGGGCAAGATGCGGCATGTGTTGCGGAATCTTCTGTTGGTATAACGCGAATGGAACTAAATCAACATGATGTGCTTTGCGTATCGGTGACATTACCCAATTTAATGGTAGGGACTGTAGGTGGAGGAACACATCTCCCTAGCCAAAAAGCGTGTTTAGAACTATTAGGTTTATATGGAAGTGGCCACTCTCAAGCATTAGCGGAAGTGTGTGCCGTTTTATGTTTAGCCGGTGAACTTTCAATTATTGGAGCTTTTTGTTCAGGCCATTTTGCCAAAGCGCATCATCGGTTAGCACGATAAGCTTAATTAGATGGTATATTACATGGAGTATAGAATACTGTGTTACAAAAAAAGATAGAACAAATTAACTCGCAGAATAATTTCTTTTTTCTGACGATAGCTTTAATAAGCTTATTAATTAGTGCGTCACTAGAAAAAGTGATCCCGCATGGCATAGTTCAGTATGCGTTAGAGGCCTTTACTGTCATTACGTTTATTGTCTGCTTATTAAGCTTACGTTTTGATAGGTCATGGTTTCGTTTTTTAACATCTTTGGTCGGAATCTGGATTATGGCGATGATTGCTAGAATCCTATTAGGTATTGAAGAAATTGAAATTATTATGCTATCGCTGATGTTTGTATTCTTTTTTGGCACGTTTAAATCTATTATGCGTCAGATCCTGTTCACAGGCTCAATAAATACCAATAAGATCATTGGCTCTATGGCATTATTTTTATTGCTTGGATTAATGTGGGCGATTGCGTATTTGATTCTTGTTCGTGTTTTCCCCGATTCAATTCATGGTATCAATTCAGGGCCATGGCATGAAAATTTCTCTGATGCGGCGTATTTTAGTTTTGTTACCTTAACGACATTAGGTTATGGCGATATTTTACCGGTCTCTTCGATTGCGAAAGTTTTCGCATATTTAGAAGCTATTGTCGGCGTGTTTTATATGGCAATTGTAGTATCGAGTTTAGTCAGTTCTAGTGGCAGTAAGCATTTAGGTCGTGATGAGTAGTTAACTATCGTTTGATAAAAGCGATAGTCGTTGTTTTTGAACGTTATTGAGTATTTATAAACAATGAATCGTTTTTTCAAGAAAGTTTATGATTATATTAACCCAACGGTTAATCCAGAGCTTGAGCCCGCATTCGATGAATGGCAAAAGCATATTCCAACATTATGGCTTTTGGGTAAAACAGGTGCGGGTAAATCGACGGTTATTCAAGCCATCACAGGAAGTAGTGCGGTTGAGATCGGTAACGGTTTTCAACCGTGCACACGTACTGCAGAAGTTTACCAATACCCAACAGATAGCCCATTAGTTCGTTTTCTAGATACCCGAGGTTTGGCAGAAGCTAATTATGATCCTGCTGAGGACATAGCGATGTGTAGCGGTAAAAGCCATGCACTGATCGTTATCATGAAAGCTGAAGAACCAGAACAATCATCCGTTCTTGAGGCGTTAAAAACCATTAAGCGTTCAGGCAAAATTAAACATTTATTGGTTGTTCACACGGCAATAAATAGCCTGAATGATAGCCAAGAACGCGAGCGAGCCATTTTTTATAATCATCAGCGGGTTATGGACGTATGGGGTATTAAAGAGTCCGTATGGCAAGCGAAAAATACGGATGAACAATTAAATACTTATCAGCCAATTGGGGTTGATTTGATCCCTGATGAGCAACAGTACATCGGCTTAGATACCTTAAATGCTGTGCTTTCTGAAACGCTGCCTATGTTGAGCTTGCTGTCAAATAAACAGGCACACAGTAATAGAGAAGAGCAAAACTTCGAGCGATTACGTAAAGAAGTCTTATGGTATGCAGGTGCTGCAGGCGCGAGTGATGCGATTCCAGCCATTGGCTTATTTACAGTTCCAGCTATTCAAGGAAAAATGTTACACAGCCTTGCCAATCAGTATGGTGTGACGTGGAATAAGAAAGACTATGCAGAATTTATTAGTATGCTTGGTTCTGGTTTCTTATTGCATTATATCTCCAAGTTAAGCGTTAATCAGTTAGTAAAATTTATTCCCGCTTATGGGCAAACTGTCGGTAGTGCGACGGCTGCCGCAATGAGCTTTTCATCCTCTTATGCGATTGGCCGTGCCGCCGCTATGTACCTCTACCACCGGAGTAAAGGTGAAACCGTATCGAAAGAGTTATTAAAGACAACTTATCAACAAGCGTTTAAATCAGTTAAAAAAGTGGCTGACCAGCAAGTTAATCAAAATAATCTTGATAGTAAGGATAGCCATGAAGCGAGTAAATAAGAGTTATCAACTTATTAGTCAGTTATCAGATGGTTTTATTCCGCTGGTGGCTGTTGCTATTTTATTGCCAGTTGTCGTGTTATCAGGCTTTGGTATTGTCGCATTAATCAATAATGGTCAATGGATACTGTTTTTCGCTCTAATTGCAATTTCGTGTTTGATTGTTTTTGTCCCTTATTGGTTTATTCGCCGAAAAAGAGTAGTGAGTGATGCTGTCAGTGATGATTTAGCCCCATTGCATGTGGAAGGTAATCCTCAATGGGGAGCGCATGAAAATCAGGTGTGGCAAGAAGTAACATTGATCATTCAGCAACAACTGAGTGATGCACCTGAGTGGGAGTCATTACAAGCGCATGCATATGTCTTAGTTGCAGAAGTCGCGGATCGTTTTAATAAAGGTAAATCAGCCCAACGCCTATCTTTTACTGCTCCTGAGTTTTTACTTATGGTGGAAGAAGTAAGTCGGCGTTATCGTTATTTTTTACAAGAGCATGTGCCATTTGCTGAGAAAATAACATTAAAGAGCCTTCAGCAAGGCTATCAGTTAAAGGATAAAGTGGGCTATGCGAAATCTGCCTATGATGTCTATCGATTATTTCGTATTGCAACACCAACAGGATGGTTAGCAGAAGCGCGCGGATTAGTGTTAGGTAAGCTGTTTGATGATGTCAGCTTAGAAGTGCAAACCAAACTAAAAATGACCTTGCTACAAGAAGTTGCCTCAGTCGCCATCGATCTTTATAGCGGTCATTTCAAACTTGATGATGCTTCCGTTCCGCACAGTAAAATGCATGACAAAGATCAACAGGCTGGAGCGGTTCCTATTGAACCACTACGTGTTGCAGTAATAGGGCAAATTAGTGCGGGTAAATCATCTGTGGTTAATGGTTTACTAGGGGAGATGTCGGCAGAAATTAGTGCGTTACCTTCAACAGATAAAGCAACAACCTATCGTTGCGAAGTCGAAGGAACCGATGTGATTAATTTAATTGATCTACCTGGTATTGACGGTACTGAAAGTATTAATCAAATGCTGTTAAAACAAGTTACGCAGAGTGATGTGGTGTTGTGGGTACTTAAAGCGAATCAATCATCGCGCCAAGCTGATATTACGTTAAAACAGATGATTGAAGATTTTTATACACAACCGAAAAATCAGCATCGTAAAGCACCAAAGATCATTGTTCTTGTTAATCAGGTGGATAAGCTGAAGCCTGTTGATGAATGGTTACCCCCTTATGATTTGAATGATATCCAAACCAAGAAAGGGGAAATCATTTTAGATGCCGTTAATTACAACCAAAACTTGATGAAAAGCGACACTATCATTCCATTATCTGTTAGTAGTGAAAGATTGACTTATAACTTAGATGTACTTCAAGAGACGATTCAAGAGGTGTATCAAGAGGGTATCAATACCCAGTTAAATCGTCGTCGTATTGATGGCGATCGTATTGATTATACCGAGCAAGCTCAACGATTGTATCGATTAGGCAAACTGGTTTTTGATGCTGCAGTAAAATAAAAATATGTAAATGAACAAAGCCCTCAAGTGTAAACGAGAGGGCTTTTTTCATGCTGTTAGCGAACTAATAGATACCCAAAAGGGAGTTTCCGTAAGAGCTTCACTAAGAGGAATGAAATGATAAAAGCAAAAGGTAATGCTAAAAAGCTGGATAATATCGGATTGATATTAAGCATGAAAACCAAATTAAAAAAGTAAATAACAATAAGTAAATGACAGAGGTATATACCTAAAATATCTTTACTAAATGCTGTTGGCTTTAACTGTTCTCCAAAATTAGACTTATCTTGAAGAAATAAGAAAATCCCTACAGCCCATACTGGTGAACTTAATAAGAAATCATGATAAAAGGCACCATTAGCAAAGAAATAGAGGTAATTTGCCTCTATTAAAAATACAGCAAAACCAATACTAGCAATAATTAAGCTTAGTTTGGTATTCAATGTTATCTGGCGACGATGTATTTCATAACCTAATACAACAAATAACGTACTAAAAAAGGGGCCGTTACGGGTTAAAATTGGTGCTTCTATATTTGTAATTGGAACATAGCTGCCTGCAGCACAACCATAAATGAATAATATTAAACCAACAGGTAATAGTAGGTTATCAAGGCGATATTTATGTAACAAGGTTATGATACCTATCGCGCAAATTAGAGCAGGGATGTACCACAAGTGTACAAGAGAACCTTCAAACAAAGTATTTATTGGGTTTGCAAGTAAACTATTCCAGTGATTACTGCGCTCGGCAAGGTAACCGTCACTGAGTAGTATCGAAAAGTTAAAAGGGATTATTAGAAAAACAACACTCCAACTTAACCACATAATGAGCAGAGGTTTTGCGTACTTTACTAAAACATCTTCTTTTGACGTGCTGGCGACTAATTTTGGGTAATAAAAATAACCTGCAATAATGAAAAATAGCGGCACAGCAAAACGACTCATTTGATTTAAGAACATCCCAATGAGGGGCTCTCCGAAAATCAACGGTGTTTTCATAAAGACTTGACTGTGTAAGCCTATAATTGCGAGTAAAGCAATGAGTCGCCCAGATTCAAAACTAGTAATACGCTTGTGTGTCATTACAGCATTCTCATCAAATAATTTCGCAAAGAAGGTAAACTTAAAAGTCTATTTTGTAAATTAAACTGAAGGGGAAAAGAGTGGTTAGCAGGAGGAATAGATATAAAATGTGACTAATATCTCACACCGATATTTGTTTTGAGAAAAGGCAATACATGAGAGTAATATATTGCCTATTAAATATTCATTAAAGCCTATTAGATTAAATGCCTAGTTGATCAAAGAGATCTTGGTCGTTAATATCTTTTAACGTTTGATTTTTAGCATTTTCCTTTTGTTGTTCAAGCTTGGCTGATTCAAAAATGCTGTCGGTGTCTTGAGTGTCTTGTTCAAATTCTTCCAGTTGGATAAATTCGGTTTTATCCATAGCAAATTCAAGATAGAAAATGTTGTTCTTGGCTGTAGTAAAGCTAACACGACGAGCTTGAGGGCGATCTAAGTTGGTATCAACAGATAATAATATTTGTTTGTTGAGTGCTAACATTTTTGGTTGGTTCTGAGTAATTGAGACTTTTAACTCACGTCCGATCTTACCCGTAAAATCCCCAACGACTTGATTCATTAATTCACCAAGAATATTCGCAACCTCATCAGAGGTATGATGTACAGCGAGCTCATCTTCAGAAATCCCCATACGTAGCATATATTCTTTATAAAGCTCCATTGCTGCTTGGTTGGTAAAGTTTGTAACGACTAAACCAGTAAAACCGCCATCAAATAGTACAAAGCAGCCAATATCAGGTTTTAAACTTGTTTTATTAATTTTTTGTACCATGGCGGAATAGGAAACGTCAGTTTCTGTTGCTTTAGATAAGACATCGGAAAGTGATTGGCACAGTTTTAATAGAATATCATCAGTAGTGACGGTTTTTAATTTTCTCATTGTACGTCCTGTTGTATCAAGATGTTGAAGGCAGCTACTAAATAGTTGCTTTAATAAAGTGGAGAAGATGCCGATAAAACAATAACGGTTGTTTATCGGCATCAAAAGAGGGAACTTTAGTCGTTGTTATTAAAAGGTTATTTGGGGAGGATTTTAACTCTGTAACCTAGCCATTAAAACGTTTTTGAAGATAGGCGATAATATCGCTAGACTCATACATCCATTCAACGCCGTCTTCTTTTTCAATGCGTAAACAAGGGACTTTGCGCTTACCGCCTTGTTCGATTAATTCTTGCTCCCAAGGTGATACTTTTGCATCACGTGTTTCTAACGGTAAGCTTAGTCGTTTAGCTTCGCGACGTACCTTTACACAAAAAGGGCATGCATCAAATTGATATAACTTGAGTTTAGCTACCGCTTTGTTGACCTCATTTTGCTGTTCGGAAGAACGTTTTATCCCGCGAGGAGAAAAAATAAAATTTAGGACAAGAATAATACGCCCAAGAATCCAGCGAATAACCTTCATACTGACAAACCTTACATAATTAATATAGTGTTAATTTATTTTCATACATCCAAATGGACAGTATTAGAATACCGTGAAATTATGGTCATTTATAGTCATCTTATTATAACGGCAACATCACTTTACGAGTATAAATACAAGCTTATCCGAATATCATCGATAAACTTATCACTCTGTTGTAATGTAATTTTTGGAACCAAAGTCAAAAATTAGACCAATGTCACTTATCAACTAAATTTCATAACCAAATGATAGATATTTGTAGCAATATCTCTATGATATTTTTATTAATGTTAAAAAGATCCTAATCTATTGTTATGGCGAAAAATATACTAATTTGTGATGACTCACCGCTAGTCCATAAATCAATGACGCGTTTGTTGAAGGATAGCTATGACATAAATTTATATTATGCTGAAAATGGTAGTGATGGCCTAGATAAAATAGCTAAAAATAATATTGATGTCGTTTTTCTAGATCTGACTATGCCTATCATGGATGGTTTTGAAGTATTAAAACGACTTCCGAGTTTCAGTTATAAGCCTACAATTGTGATTATTTCTGCAGATGTCCAAAAAGAAGCAGCAAGGCGTTGTTTGATGCTTGGTGCCGATTATTTTTTGTCAAAGCCATTTGACAAGAAAAAGCTCAAACAACTGTTATCGAATTTACAAATCACGGTGTTAACAAATACAACCGCGAACGATAACACTTTATCTGTTGATTATATTGAAGGTTTTAGAGAAATCGCAAATATCTCACTTGGACGTGGTGCTGCAATTATTTCAGACCATCTTGGTGAGTTTATTAAAATGCCATTGCCATATGTCGCCACTATGCAAAGTAGCGATCTTGCTATGACAATTGCTGATATTCGTAGTGATCATCAATCAATTGCAATTGCTCAGCGGTTTGTCGGTGGTGGTATTCATGGTGAAGCTTTAGTTGATTTACGCGGTAAAGATATTCTTTCGTTTGGCGAAAAATTGGGTTTTAGTCAAACAAATGAAGATAAAAATGAAGTTGTTATTGATATTAGTAATATCATGGTTTCTTCTTTTCTCGTTGCTTTATCAGAACAAATAAGTATTCCATTCTCAGTTCGGCAGCCAATCATTTTAGAAGAATATATGAATTTGAGTCAGAAAGAGCATGAAGAGAGTGATTTTTTTACCGTGGAATACGTATATAAAGCTGAAACACTGGATCTTGAATGTGAAGTACTATTTATGATGGATAGTCACTCCACTAAAGTTATTCACCAGATTATGGAAACATTAAATTGAGTGATATTTCATTAGCTGATTTTCATTTAACCATGCAGGTCCTTGATCATTTGGATGCAGGGATTGTGATATTGGATAAAGATTACAATGTATATGCATGGAATACATTTATGCAGGCATATAGCGGTATATCAACCGATCAAATAATGGGTAAGCCTTTATTTGATGTTGTAGAGAATTTACCTAAGAATTGGCTAAAAAATAAAATATCATCAACATTTAAATTACGAATGCGCTCTTTTTCTGCATGGGAAGATCGTCCTTGGGTATTCAAGTTTAGTAATTTTAGTCCAATCTCTGGAGGTGCTGATTTCATGTATCAAAACATGACATTAACACCTTTGAAGTCTTTGACTGGTGAATATACTCATATCTGTTTAACGATTACAGATGTCACGGATATAGCTAAAAATAAAAACCACCTAAGGGAGTCAAACGAGCAATTAACTCATCTTAGTATCACAGATCGATTAACCCAGCTGTATAATCGTGGGCATTGGGAAAATTGTTTAGTTGAAGAGTTTGAACACTATCAGCAAATGCATCAATCGATGACACTAGTTATGTTTGATATCGATCATTTTAAAAATGTTAATGATACTTATGGCCATGTTGCTGGTGATGCCGTCATTAAAACGATTGCTGACATCGTTCGAAAAGCAAAACGGCAAAGCGATATAGCAGGGCGCTATGGGGGAGAAGAGTTTGGTGTGATTTTACCTGGAACTACGGCAGATATGACCAGCTATTTTACTGAAAGATTACGTAAAAAAGTAGAAAAGGCGAATGTTGTTGTTGATGGTAAGACAATTAATGTCACGATAAGTTTAGGTGTGTGCCAGTTACACCCAGGTATAACCAACTATGAATCATGGCTAGAACAAACTGATTCTGCTCTGTATGAATCGAAGAATAAAGGACGAAATCAAACGACAGTAATGCAAGCGGATGGTAAATTTACTTCACTAGCGACAAATGTAAAAAATATCAATGAATTCAATAGAAATATTGGTTAATGAAAAAATAAAGAGTAAAGTATATAAAAATTTTCTGATTATATATGGATAGTATTGTGGAAAATCTGGTCGTAAATACAGAAGGATATGAAGCTTTAGTTGAGTATTTAGCCTCAAGTTTAACCTTATTTGAAGGGTTATCCGTATCTGAAAAAAGCATTACTATAGAAGATGTCGTCACTGATTTAATCGCAACGCAATTGATGACCGTATTTTCGCAAAACCCTGATATTGAGCAAGATGTTCGTTTTCAGTTAATGCAAGAAGCTGATTTAGTTCTTGCTGATCTCAATCAAGTTCTTGAAGGAATTTGGTTATGTGAAGCTTCTGATGTGCAAATTAGTTTCTTAGAAGACTTTATTAGTTTAGTAAAAAACTTATTTGACTCAGCAATTTTAAAAATTTATTAAAAATTTTAATGTAGTTAATCCATTTAATAAATGCAGAAAAGGAATAAGGCATTTAATGTCATATTTTATTTTAACTTTATGCTGTATTTTGTTATATAAAAAACCATCAAAAATCCCTATATGGAATGTGAGTTAAGTAGAACTTAATTCATGTCTATTATCATTAAAAACAAGAATATTAATAAAATAATTAATTGAAATATTTCTTTAACAATTAATTATTACCTTAATGCTCCATAGAGAGTATTCATAATATTAATAATTGGTAGTTAGCATTTTGCTTTTTACTTTTCTCTCTTAACAATGTTCTGAGGATAGGTTAATGAAGCAAGCACATCGCGCAAAAAAATTATCTGTTGTTTTAAGAATTCAGTTTGTTTTAGCAATACTGGTAACAATCAGTCTTACGCTTTCTTTTTCGGGTAATAATGGATTAAATAACATGACCCGAGAGTTTGATGTATTAAGCAACCAAGCGGTGCCAGTATCATTAAAAAACGCCACGATTGTGACAAGTGCATTAGAAGTTGAGCAAAGCTTAAGTGATATGTTGATGAGTAATAATGAACAGTCACTGAATCAAACATTTGCTATTTATAATAATATGCATAACCAAGGTGAAGATGCAGGTAAAGAGTTAGAGATACTAGCAAAAACTTATAAGATAAACTGGTTAAAACAATATGCAGAAAAATACTTGTCTGAAGTTGAATCCATTAATCAATTAGCGTTTGATATTTATTCCATTCAAAAAGAAATTATTCTAAATAAAGAAAAGCTAGCAACTGAGCGCTCAACGATGAACTATGCGGTTTCATCTGTTCGTTCGGAAATGAGTCGTGTTGGTATAACGTTATATTCTGATAACGAGTATGCGATGAGTAATGTCACTAACTTTTTAAATCATGCTGTAGAGTTAAGCGGTAACTTGATGCTGTTAGTCACAGAACCTGATTTGGTTAAAGCAAAGTTGATAGCAAAAGATCTTAAACGTACGAATTTATCAGGGATGAAATATGCTTGGGGTGAATTGGTACGTGAAAATGGTGCGATAAATGATTTTTCAAGCCTCACTGTGCCATTTGAAATGGTAAAAAAGTTATTTGCCAAACAGGGATATATTGAACGTTATTTAAATGTATTGAAACTCAATGAAGAACAAAGCATTAAATATACCGAAGTTAAACACCAAACTAGTTTGATTATGGATTTACTCCAAGTGATTACCCAGCAATCACATGGTTTAATTAAAAATGGTGAAAATGGTTTTACACATGCAAGCAATGATGCACGACAAATGTTCCTAATTTTTAGCATCATTGGGTTAATTATTTCAGTGCTTGCAGGAACGTGGATAAGCCGCGTAGTGAAAAAGTCGATTGAACATATTAGTGACGTTGTAAATAAAATTAGTGAGGGGAATTTAACGGTTAAGGCAAATACTAATGCTGCTAGTGAATTTGCTCAGTTAGCACAAGTGCTCAACGATCTGTGTGAACATGATAGAGAATCACTACAGCAGTTAATTACTAACAGTAATGAGTTAACCAGTGCTGCTGAATTAAGCATGCACGCTTCTACAACTTCGCGTGTTGCGCTACAAAATCAAAGTGAGGAATTGGCTGTTGTAACAACATCGATGACACAACTTGAAGGATCTATTCGAGAGATCTCGCAAAGTAGCTCTGAATCAGAAAAACAAGCGCAAAAGGCTCAACAATTAGCTTTAAATGGTGTTGGGATTATTGAGTGCAGTACTCAAGGCTTATTAGCTCTAGAAGAGCAATTCGCTATTAATGAAAAGCGAATGCAAGAGTTAGATAATTACGTAAAAGAAATTACAGAAGTCGTGGAGCTTATAAGTTCTATCGCGAATAACACTAACTTACTGGCTTTAAATGCAGCCATTGAAGCAGCAAGAGCGGGAGAACAAGGCCGTGGGTTTGCTGTTGTTGCAGATGAAGTTCGTCAATTGGCAAGTGAAACGAATCAACAAACAGAGTCTATTCGCAATACGATAGCCTCGCTTCATAAAGCGGCTGATGACGTCAATGAAGCGATGTTAGTGAGTCGTAAAGAAATGATGTCGTCTATTGAACGTAGCAGTGATGTGCAACAAGCTATCAATTTGATCAAAAATACTATTTCAGATATCAATCAACAAATGGTGACGATTGCCGTTGCGACACAACAACAAGAACGAGCGTCACAACATGTTGCCCAAAATTTGGAGCAGGTTGCAAGTCGTGCTCAACAAAATAATCACCAGCTTGATACGCTTGTTGATGAAGCTGAACGTGTCGCTGTCATCGCGCAACAACAACAAGGTATGTTGAGCCGTTATCATTTAGAAGATGAAAATGATCCCGTCTTAACATTTGAAACGCCAGTATCGACTAATTAATAATCAGAGACGAACTGGATAGAGTTAATTTTTGTATGTTGCGCATGGTATTCGGTAGAATGCGGCAGTTCATTTTGTCTCAGGTTATCCTTCATGCGCATACATGCTGTACATACTTTATATGACGAACGTTTAGCGCGTTCGACTCGTCCATTTTTAGCTCGCGGTTGTAAAGTTGAGCGTTGTCGTCAATGTATGCTGCGAACTCATCTTTGTATTTGTGAGTATCGACCATTAGCAACATCGAATGCTGCGTTTCTACTCATCATGTTCGATGACGAGATCTTAAAACCAAGCAATACAGGCCGTTTGATTGCTGATGTTTTTGAAGATACCTTCGCTTATATTTGGTCTCGTACTGAACCGAATACAGAGATGTTAGCACTGCTTAATGATCCACAATGGCAACCTTATGTGGTTTTTCCTGCTGAATATGCAGAGCCTGAACGTGTTGCCGAAAACGTTGAGCTGCCAGACGGCAAACGTCCATTATTTATCATGCTGGATGGTAGTTGGGCTGAAGCAAAAAAAATGTTTCGTAAAAGTCCTTACTTAAATAATTTCCCAGTCTTATCGATAAACCCTGATAAACCATCACGTTATAAAATGCGTGAGGCGTCTAAGGATAACCAATTAGGTACAGCAGAAGTTGCTGCTAAAATTGTTGATTTATTTTGTGAGCATGAAAATGCTGAAATGTTAGACCTGTGGTTTGATGTATTTCGTGAAAATTACATCACAGGTAAAATGAATCGACTATTGCCTGATGACTCTGCCTTAAAAACACTTCAAAGTTTTATGCTTGAGTACGGAAATTAAATGTAAACGTTACCTTGTCACTTGTTGTTAATGAGAGAGGTTGTCATTTAATCAGTGATGATTATGTAATTTAGCTAAATTTTTTCTTTAAACGAGATCTTTACACCTCATCATGAGGCTAAATTTGCTATTAGTCACAGATAGAGTGGTGCTTAGTGTGGATAATTTTCAAAGTAGTGAAAGTTTTGTACACTGGTCGGGTGTTGTTGAGCATTATTTGTGAGGTTATAGGATGTACTACGGCTTTGATATCGGCGGTACCAAAATTGAATTTGGGGCATTTAATGAAAAGCTTGAGCGTGTAGCAACAGAGCGTGTGGCAACACCAGGTGATGATTACAATAAGTTAATCGATATAGTTGTTACTTTGGTTCAACAAGCCGATGAAAAATTTGGTTGTGAAGGCTTGGTAGGCATCGGTATTCCTGGTATTGAAGATGCACGAAATGGCGTTGTATTAACGTCTAATATTCCTGCTGCAAAAGGGCGCACGTTACGTGCAGACTTAGAAGCGAAACTGGGTCGTAAAGTGGCACTTGATAACGATGCGAATTGTTTTGCATTATCTGAAGCGTGGGATGATGAACATAAAGATTCGCCATCAGTACTAGGTTTGATCCTTGGTACTGGCGTTGGCGGTGGTATGGTATTTGATGGCAAGGTGTTTTCTGGTCTAAACCATGTAGGTGGTGAACTAGGCCATGCTCGATTACCGTTAGATGCATGGTTGTTTTTAGGTGAAAATGCACCGTTACTCGGTTGTGGATGTGGTCAAAAAGGCTGTATTGATAATTATCTTTCGGGTCGTGGTTTTGAATTGTTATACCAGCACTATTACGGTGAAAAGTTAAAAGCAATTGAAATTATTGGTCATTATCGTGAAGGTGAAGAAAAAGCAGTTGAGCATGTAGAACGTTTCTTAGAGTTGCTTGCTATCTGTTTCGCTAATATCTTTACTGGTTTAGATCCGCACGTTGTGGTACTTGGTGGTGGTTTATCTAATTTTGATGTTATTTACGATGAATTACCAAAGCGTTTACCTAAATACTTATTGTCTGTAGCTGTTGCGCCAAAAGTAGTGAAAGCAAAATATGGTGATGCGGGTGGCGTACGTGGTGCGGCATTCTTAAATATAAAATAATATTTTTTAGATTCAATCAAAAGGGCTCTTATAGAGCTCTTTTTTGTTAAACGAGCCTCATAATTTTACCTCTGTTTAAAATTCTTATTTTTAAATTGCTAGTATGGATATACTTCTATAAGGAAATGAATATGGATATTGCAGAGCTTGAGCAGGAATTAAAAAAAATCTCGCAGCCTTATGAGATAAAATCTTATGGTTTAGACATTAAGTTTGGCTTTCTATTAGGCCGTTTTTCAGTGTATTACGATAAGAAACGCGACGATTTACGATTTGGTTCGCCATTGAGGTGGATATTAGTTTTAATTTCATTCAGTGCATTAGGCTATCTTATGATGAGCTTCGACTATTCTCCACTAGGAGCATCTTTCCTGTTTATCACTGTGATTATCAATTTTGTTTTTGTTACTATCAGAGAACTGCGAATTTATAGAATAAAAAAACAGCTCTATATCCAATAACATCCTTTCTATAAATCTGCATTGTTGATAATTTTTATATATTGTTTCAATTGATAAAAGATCGCTTATTTCCTTTTATGGTAGACTCACGGTTCTTACTTGTATCGAAAGTTATAAGTGTTTTTACTGTTAGGAAATCATTATGTCGTTTCAATCCCTAAACCTTCATCCCAATTTGTTAAAAGCATTGACTGAATTAGGTTATTCAACACCTACAGATGTGCAGCAACAAGCAATTCCATTGGCATTGAAAGGTGACGATGTAATGGCAGGTGCACAAACTGGCACAGGTAAAACAGCAGCATTTGCACTTCCACTATTACAACGCTTAATGACGTTACCATCGCAAGCTGAGCAGGTGTCGACAGCGGTCGAAAATAATCAGAAGTCACGTAATAAAATTCGTGCTTTAATTTTGACTCCAACACGAGAATTAGCTCAACAAGTATTTGATAGTATTACAACGTATGCCAAATATACCGAGTTAAAAGTGGCGGTTGCTTATGGCGGTACGAGTATGAATGTACAAGTTAAAGCCTTAAATGCAGGCGCTGAAATTTTAGTCGCGACACCTGGACGTTTACTTGATCACGTCTTTAATGGTTCTGTCTCTTTATCTGAAGTTGAAACGTTTGTATTAGATGAAGCAGATCGTATGTTAGACATGGGGTTCATTGTTGATATTCAACGTATTATGAAGCGAATGCCGGCAGAACGTCAGACATTATTTTTCTCTGCTACTTTTTCAAAGCAAGTTAAAAAGCTAGCATTTGATATTCTTACCAACCCTAAAATGGTAGAAGTAACGCCAGCAAATACTGCTGCGGAAACCGTTGAACAAATGGTTTATCCTGTTGATAAACATCGTAAAGCTGAATTACTTGCGTATTTAATTGGTTCTCGTAATTGGCGACAGGTATTGGTTTTCACTAAAACTAAGCAGGGCTCTGATCAGTTAGCAAAAGATTTGGGTTTAGATGGTATTAAAGCGTCATCGATCAATGGTGACAAAAGCCAAGGTGCGCGCCAACGTGCATTAGATGATTTTAAATCAGGTAAGACTCGTGTATTAGTCGCGACTGATGTTGCTGCCAGAGGTCTGGATATTGAGCAACTTGAATATGTAGTTAACTTTGATATGCCTTTCAAAGCTGAAGATTATGTTCACCGTATTGGTCGTACAGGCCGAGCAGGAATGACTGGTCATGCAATTACTTTGATGAGCCTTGATGAAGAATGGGCATTAAAAGCGATTGAAGAGTTATTAGATAGCCGTCTACCACAGCAATGGTTAGAAGGCTATGAGCCTAATCCTGAATTAATAGAAACACAATCTGTTCACCGTGGTGCAGCAGCTGAAAAGCGACGAGCAAAGTCGAAAAGTAGAATCCACCAGAATAGAGGTAAGCATAGAAATCGTCGCTAATATACGGTGAGGCAATAATGATAAATTCAAGATAACTTATTGTTTTATTAGTGTTAATGCTTTGCACTGAAAGTATAATAAGGCTTACATATTAATGTTTATTCTATTGTTAAAATCGGTAAGCTTTGTTAGTTTTACTACTAAATTATATGCATATTTTTTTCTTTAATTGTCTCTGAGGTTTTCATGACAGGTTTAATAAAACCAGTCCGTTACACTATATTATTTCTAGTTATTTTTACCTGTATTGTTTATGGGTGGTTTATGCTTGGTGGCGCAAAGAAAGAGTACATTGTGTCTCCTGTAAATAGTACATACAAAATTATTGATGATAAAGGACAGAATGGTGCAACAGAATCGTCTTTATATATAGATAGGAATGGTGCATTACTTGAATGTGATATCGTTAATAAAGCGCAATGGCCTTTTTGTGAAATTGCGATATCACTAACAGACTCAGTTGATAAAGGTATTGATCTTAGTGATTATGATAGTGTTGGGATTGATATTGATTATGACAGCCCTTTAGAGGGAGAAAGAGTCCGTATTTATTTACGTAATTATGATTCAGCTTACGCGAAGTTATCAGATCCTATTTCTCTAAAGTTTAATGCAATTGAGTATGCCCCTGGAGAGGATAAAGGGCTAGTTGTATTTCCTCTTCGTTCTTTCCAAGTTTTATCATGGTGGATAGCTGATTACGAAGTGCCTGTTGATAAATCAAGTCGACAGTTTGATAACATTTCAATCATTGAAGTTGCTACAGGCAGTTATGTAAAAGAAGCGAATTATTCCATTAGATTAAATAAGCTGGTTTTTTATGGTGAGAGGATCACTGAACAAGCGTTAGTAAAAATATTGTTATCGCTTTGGGTAGTAACAGCAATATCTTTTATCATTATTGATCGCATTTATCTAAGAAAAAAGATTAAAGAAACAGAAGAACGTACACAACGTTTACGTGCTGCTAACCGTACTTTGTACGAGAAAAGCTTGGTGTTTGAAGAGTTAGCATTTACGGATCCCTTGACGCGAACTCGTAATAGACATGAAATTAATGAATGGTTAGCAGAGGTAACAACACACTCAATTGTTAATAATATTTCTTTTTCAATGATATTTATCGATATTGACTACTTTAAACAAGTGAACGATAAGTATGGCCACCGCTTAGGTGATGAAGTATTACGACGATTTGCAAGTTTGATCAATAAGCGTGTACGAAAATCTGATGTATTTGCTCGTTGGGGAGGAGAAGAATTTGTGATTTTTTGCCCAGCAACACCTTTAGGTGCTACCGCAGAACTGGCTGAATCAATACGTGAATGTATAGAGAGTGCTGTATGGGATAACGGTATGAAAGTGACTTGTAGTTTAGGTGTAGCAGAACTTGAGAATGAAGATTATAGCCACTTTATTGAACGTGCTGATGAGGCCTTAATGAAGGCTAAAGAGCGTGGTAGAAATCGCGTTGAGATAGCTTGGAATGAACGACAGTTATAAGTTAAACAGATGATGTGAAAAAAGCCGTGTTGATTTTATTAACACGGCTTTTTTAGTTGCAATTTAGATGACTAACTTTCCTGTTACAAGTAAGTAGATACCAAACGCTGAAATGGTAATAAGGAATAAAACAAAATAGATTTCTCTACCTACAAAAATAGGCTTATTTTGCTCTCGTTTTGCTTTAATAAAGAAAAACACTCCAGGTAAATACAAAATTGCAGACAACAGCAAATGGTGCAAACCAGATGCGTAGAGTAGCCAGATACCGTATACGGTTGCAAAGATACCAACCCAGAGTAAAGAACCTCTATTTTTAGTTTGTATCGCTATTTTTAACGTATAAGCAGCAACTAAAAAGTAGGGGATCAAAATCATTTCAGAGGCAATGACCAAAATGCTATTGTAGGTTCCACCTGCAAAAGTCACTACAAATAAAGATACCTGAATACAAATAGTCGTTAGGTTTAATGAAGTAACGGCAGTACCGGCTTCATTTTGTTTCTTATAAATTTTAGGAAATACATTATTATTAGCGGCAAGGAACGGTGCTTCTGTTGCTAAAACCGTCCAGCTAAGGAAAGCACCACATACAGAAATAAGTAAGCCACAGCCAATTAGAACGGCTCCCCACGGTCCTAAAATGTGTTCTAATATTTTAGCCGTTGATGGATTTTGTAATTTTGCGAGTTCAGGAGTGCTGATAATACCCATAGAAAGAAGCGTTACAAAAATATAGATAATAAGCGCTGTTAATAGACCGAGAATAGTTGCTCGGCCAATATCTTTCCGATCGCGAGCTCGTGATGAAACAACGACGGCACCTTCAACACCAATAAATACCCATACTGTGATTAACATAGTCGATTTTACTTGATCAAGTAGGTCATGTTTGGAACCAAACTCAATGCCAGTAAAATCAAAAATGAATGTGTGCCATTTGAAGGCAAGCATGGTAAAGAAGACAAATAAGAATAGAGGTACTAATTTAGCGATGGTTGTTACCATATTAATTTTTGCTGCTGTTTTAACACCTCGCAAAATTAAGAAGTGGACGAGCCATAAAATAATAGAAGCGCCAACAACAGATTGCCACGTATTACCAAGTCCAAAAATAACATCATTAGGTTTATCGAAAAACATGCCTAATGTGCTAAAGACAATCACTAAATATGAGACATTTGCTAGCATTGCACTTAGCCAGTAACCCCATGCGGAACAAAATCCGATGTAGTCACCAAAACCAGCTTGCGCATAGCCAAATACACCACTATTAATTTCAGGTTTTATAATTGTAAGGTATTGAAATGATAGGGCGAGAAAGATCATGCCAATACCAGTGATCATCCATCCTATCATTACAGCCGCTGGACTTGCAACGAGTGCCATATTCTGAGGAAGGCTAAATACGCCGGCACCAATCATTGAGCCGATCACGAGTGCTGTTAGCGCCCCTAATCCAAGCTTATTATCCATGTTGTAACCTAATCTTTAATTATCATATATATAAGATTATATGGTCTTTTTATGTACCTAAAAACCATTATCTTAATAAAATGATAGTTTGTATGTTTATTTGGGATGGAACAAGGGGAATTATTTAAACTTATTAACGTTATCCTCATTAAAATTACGTCACTGTAACCATTTTGTTACGATCTTAGTCCATGTTAATGCACAGTTAAGTGGGTTGTTGTATTTTTATTTAGTACAAATGCCATCGCATGTCCGCTGGTCGCTGCAGAGTATATAAGGGGAGTATCAAATTGTTCGATTTCACCAGCAACAATAACAGCACTGCAATTTCCCATTTCTAATGCCTTCACCATTAAATTATGTTTACTTTGATGAACAGGTGTTTTTAACAGCAAGACCTTGTTGATGTCGATACCTGCATTTTTCAATAATGACTTATCGATTAAGGCATCATAGCCAATAAACATGATCCAACGATTTTCACTATTCGCTTTTTTTAATAGTCGTAAGAAATAGGCTAATTGAGTTTGCTGCTCTACACTATAACTCACTTCAATTGGTTGTCCGACCGCAGCAGAAAGGGGGTGCTGGGTTGAATCTGCTGCAAATGTTGACTTGTAAACTTGTGAAGCAGTAATTGATGAGTGGTAGTTCATTAGTGCTTTCCTCAACTAGTGGTTATATATACATACTGTATGTGTGTACAGTAGTTTTATTTAGCTCCTGATGCAAGTGTTTTTTGTGTGATCTTTTTATATCTTGTGTGGTTTTTTATAGGTAGCGTTCGAATTCAAATTAATTTAAATATCTGATTTTAAATGAATATTTAAGTGTGTTTTATTTGTGTTATTTTGTTTTATGAAAACTGAAAATTATCAATAGTTAAAATATTGCGCTATGTCACAGGTGTTTATACAGTAATTCATACAGTGTTTTGTACAGTGGTTGGGTTAAAAACAGTTACAGTATTAAATCGGTTAATTGACTGTTGAGGCTGCTGTGGATGATTAATCAGCGTAATTAATGTAGTAATGGGAATAGAAGATGGCTCTGTGCGCATTCGTCACGGTATTGCCTATAGCCGATGCATAGTTATGTGGATTGTTGGTTTGTTATTAATCTAGATAAAAGCATTACCGATAGGACATTTATGTGTATTTAGAAAGGCTTGCAAGAAGGTTAATAGGTTAATGAGATCTAATGCGGGAGAGGCGATTACTTACTTTTGTAGTCTCAGGTGATGGGAAAATAACATAGTTAGGATATGCTCTATGCATTTACCCTAACTATAATTATCAATTGAATTGCCAACATATTTTCAGATAAATAAAACAATAGTTCTTGAATAGAGTTGGCTTGATATGATGAGAGAATTAAGCACCTATTATTTAGATGCTTAATTCTAAAGTAACTAGACTATAAACAATATGCGACAATCGCTTTTTCGTAAGTAAAGCCTGTGTCATTTTCAACCCAGCACTCAATACAGCTACCTTCAATATCATCTGCCGTGATGCAGTCTTCAACAATACCGAACTTTCCGTTCGTTAAGGCAACAACAATATCCATATTATACCTCTTAAATAACTGATAAAAATTAATGTTTGTTAACATATGTTTATCAAGTTGTATCGGTAATGGTCAATCATTTTGTTTGGTTTAATTGATACTGTGGGTACTAATCTTAGTGATATGTGATATTGAGTACATATTTACTAGTGGATACTTTCATAGATGGCAATGATACCGCAAATTAAGCACAGGATAAGAGCAGCGTAGCGTATTTTTTCTTTCGGCAGAGACTGGGTAGTCTTGAGCGCTAACCAATATCCCAGCCATGCACTTGGGATTAAAGGGAGGGTTATCCAAAGTTTATCAAAAGAAAGAAAGCCGACAGGAATTTGTGCCGCTAAAGAAACAATAGAACTAAAGACAAAGAATGCTGATAGGTTACCACGTAATTGATTGGCTTCTTGATGTTGCAACAATATCGCCATTGGCGGCCCACCAATGGCGGAGCTTGTACCGAATAAGCCTGAGAAGAAGCCTGCAATAACCATTCTACGAGGCGTCGGTTCAATCCGATAAGGTAAGATACTCACAACCACTGCAAGTAGTACCAGTAAACCAATCCACAATGTTAGGACATGAGCCGAAACATAAACAAGTAAAGCCGCACCTGCAATAGAGCCAGGTACCCGCCCTAAAATGGCCATTTTTAAACCACCAAGTTCAATACTACTGCGATGTTTTAAGGCGTTAAGTAATGAGATAAATAATGCAATAAGGCAAATAGGGGCAGGGACATATTGTGGAGCATAAACAATTAAAATAGGTGCAGAAACAATTGCTAAACCAAAGCCGATAGCTGTTTGGACATAAGATCCGACAAAGATTGCTGCAATCGCAAGTAAGGTGGTAGGTTCAATAGTCATTATATTTATGTAGTAGCTTGAATATGGGTGGTTACGGAGATTATGTAAATACTAAATCAAACTAATACTAATAATGCATAAAGTAAAATAGTAAATGAAAATATAGGTGGTTATCCAATTTTAATTAACTTTATGTCGCAAACGTTACTTTTAATGGATTTTTTTACTGATAAAATGTGAAAGCTATTATCAGAGGTGTACATGCGTTATTTATCAAAAAAAATATCAAAACACATTATTGGTTCAGTATTAATGGGCTCTCTTTTGGGCTTTTCTAGCGTGAGCCTAGCGGAAAACATCACAGTTAATTCAGCAATTGAACATGCTGAAAAGCAATTAGGTGCAAGAATTGGTGTCTCAGTCGTTGATGGCAAAGGAAAGCAGTTGTTTGGCTATAACAGCGATCAACGTTTTCCATTAATGAGCACCTTTAAAACACTTGCTTGTGCAAAGTTACTACATGATAACCAAATCAATGATGGCATGATGGATAAAACCTATCTGATCAACGCCGATACAATTTTAGATTATGCGCCAGTATTTCAAGACAAAGTCGGCACAGAGGTGTCATTAAAAGACGCGTGTTTTGCCACCATGACAACCAGTGATAATTCAGCGGCGAATTTAGTACTAAGTCATATTGGTGGCCCAGTAGGCGTAACGACATTTTTAATTGATAGTGGTGACAATGTAACAAGGTTAGATCGTATTGAACCATTACTCAATGAGGCAACACCAGGTGATGAGCGTGATACCACTACACCTTATGCAATGAATAAAACGATTAGCAATTTAGTATTAGGTAATGCTTTAAATGCGTCTTCAAAACAACAACTGAAAGACTGGATGAAAGCCAATAAAGTTTCAAATGGCTTGTTGCGTTCAGTCTTACCAAAAGGGTGGGAAATTGCAGATCGCTCAGGCGCTGGTGGCCATGGTTCACGTGGTATTACTGCTGTGGTATGGAACGAACAAAAACAACCGTTAGTGATCAGTATTTATCTAACAGGTACTAAAGCGAGTATTCCTGAGCGTGATAAAGAAATAGCTCAAATTGGTCAGGCTATTTTGCAGCATTTTGGGGCTTAAAACACAGGAATACGAAAGCACAATGTAATTTATGTTGTGCTTTTATGATCTATTGATATTGCTAACGTTTTTCCAACACTTTGTTTGCTATTCATTGCTCAGTCAATAGGATGGAAATATACGACACAAAAAACTGATGTACATAAAGGATAACGATAGTGAAAATTAGAGGGTTTAGTCTTATTGAACTAGTTATCATCATCGTTATTGTTGGAATTATTGCTGTTTTCGTCGCCCCTAAGTTTTTAAATATCAGTAGAGATGCTCGCATTGCTTTATTAAAAGGAGTGAAATCTTCACTGATAACGGCAAGTGATTTTGTCCATACGCGCGCCATAGTTCTTGGTGTTGAGCATGATCCTAACAAGTCAGTGATAGATGCAGGTGATGTTGATATTGAAATTGTTATGGGTTATCCAACCGGGCATTGGATGCATAGCATGCGTTACTTATTGACCTTGAATGATGTAATGTATACCAGTGGTAGAGATACCCAATGCCAGGCTGAGTGGTGTGGTTTGGGTAATCAAGGTACAATACCTAGTGGTCAAATCTCAGCATTACCAGCAGGCAATACCACACCTAAAGTCGGTAAAATATTTCCTCGTGGTTTTAGTTATAACGATCAGTGTGGCGTTTACTTTGTAAATTATTACGATGGTGAACCACCTGTTGTCGGTATTGAAGATAAAGATTGTTAACCCAGTATTTTCCCTTTAAACAGCCACATAGATATTTCTCTTATTAATCTCCAAGCGGTTGTCTCTCTAAACCACCTCGATGAGCATCAAGGGCTATTTTTAATCGTCGCAGTTTGTCTCTTGAACGTCGTTTGTTTTTAACTGCAATGGCCATTGATATGACATCAACCAGTGCTAGCATGGCGTAGCGTGATGCTGATGGTTTATAGATAAAGTCTGTTTCTTGATGTTTAATTGGTAGCACTAAACTAGCTAGTTCCGCGAGTGGGGTATTATTCGGGGTTATAGCAATAATCTTTAAGCCGTACTCTTTGGCTAACTGCGCGGTTTCAACCACGATTGGTGTGTAACCGGTAGATGAAATCATCACTAAAACATCATTACTTTCGGCGGTTGCGGCTATCATTCGTGATAACAGCCCATCGTTGTAAGCCACAACAGGGTAGCCTAATCTAAATAGACGGTGCTGCATTTCTTGTGCGGCAATTGTTGAACCGCCGCCCATTCCAATAGCGATGATCTGCCGAGCGTTGTGTAACCAATCAGCAGCGGTATCAATATCTTTTTCGACAATTAAACTGCGGTTTACATCTAACGACTGTTTGATTGATTCATAAATACCTTGATAACCACTTTGATCTGGTGGCTCTAGAATAAATCGCTGACCGACAGATAAGCTTTGCGCGAGTTTAATTTTCATGTCACGCACGTTCTTACATCCAATCGCTTTAGCAAAACGAGTAATAGAAGCTTCACTAACATCAGCGCCTTGTGCTAATTCAGTAATACTGGCATTGGCTGCGCTTTGGATGTCATCCATAATCCATTGTGCGACCTTCTTTTCGGCATCACGAAGGGCATTATAACGCTCTGTTATTTGAGAAATAATATCGACATCTACACTCATATTGTTTTCCTCTTATTAATTAGTACGTTTAAAACCATGTTCTTACCCAGTGAGTGACGCGATCGTTATCATCAGATACTGCGACAGCACGCCATTTATCAAAGGTTAGGCAAGGGTGAGAAGTTGAAAATACGAGGACATCACCTACTTGTAGATCGCAATCACTTGAAACAGAGAGAAAAGCATGTTGATCCATCACAGCCGTTGTTTTTACCTGATCAAAAACAACAGGTTCACCATTACGATAAGCGCGTTCAAGAATAGGTAATCCTGCATCAAAAGCAGCATCACGCTTGCCAAAGCCGACAATCACTTTATTCGGCTCTGGTCGAGAGACCACATACGCCCAAAGCTCCAGTGCTGATGCTAAATCACCACCTAAATCACATGCTATTCCCTGATTTTTTTCAGCACGCTGCATGACTTGATGTTGCGCATCAAGATAAATGCCCGTGTCATGGATGGCATAACAACCGGGACGAATAACAGCCTCTAGCTCTCGATGCTTATTAAAGCATTCAGCAACAACGTCATACCAAGCAGAGCCAGCGCCTGTGACTAATGGTATTTCTTGAATGAGGTGTTCTTGTTGTAATTGGATGGTGATTGCAATAGTACGATTGAGAAAGTCTCTGACTTGTTGTTCTGCATCATCGCCATGAATAACCCCTTCGTAGACTTCAATACCTTTTAAGTTTAAGTGGGGGCTTTGGTGAATAAGTTGAGCTAACGCCATGACTTCTTGCGCTGTACGACAACCACAACGACCGCCATCAACACCCATTTCAATTAATATATTCAGTTTTTGATCATGGCTGGCAAAGAAGTCTTCCAAGGCTTCAACATTGCGTCTTGAGTCGACGCAACAATAAAAGTCTACATCATAATCTTTGATTAATTGTGAAATGATCATCATGTTTGCGCGACCCACTAATTGATTCGCCATAATGATATTTTGTGCCCCACTGAGTACGGCTATTTGGGCTTGAGCAGGACTTGCAATAGTGATGCCCCACGCGCCGTGTTCAAGTTGTTGGCGGAAAAAGGCTGGGGTCATTGTCGTTTTACCATGAGGTGCCAATTTCACGTTATGGTGATTCGCAAATTGTTGCATCCACTGAAGGTTATTATCCAGTAAAGAGGCTTTAATTACTGCTGCAGGTAAGGCGATTTCTTCATCAATAAGGCTGTAATTCCGATTTGACTCAGTCGTAATTGGTTGCGATTTATCACCAAAACTTGGCGTAGTAAAACAGTTATCATGATAGTTTTTATCGTATTCAAAGAGATTTTTATCCATGCATCACCTTTTCTAACATAAGTTAAGTTGTTGATACTTATTTTATAAATGTATAAAAGGGTAAGTTACGTGTTAGAAACTATCAAACAATTGTTACCTTTTTGTGTGTTTTATCACTGATTAAAATCCGCGTTTCTTTACTATGTCTACATCTTATAAATTTAGAGCGTGCTCAATATGCTGTGCGATACCATCATTAAAAAAGCAGTCATTGTTGACGGTACTGGCGCGGCATCGTTCATTGCGGATGTCGCTATTTGTCAGGATCGTATTCAAGCGATTGGTCAATTAGATGGTTATGACGCTAAGCAAATTATTCATGCTGAAGGATTGGTGTTGTCTCCGGGTTTTATTGATGTACATACCCATGATGATACCAATGTGATCCGTGCTCCTGAGTGTCTTTCTAAAATTAGCCAAGGTGTCACAACCGTGATAGTGGGTAATTGTGGCATTAGTGCGAGCCCGACTATTCTTAAAGGCGAGCCACCAGAGCCAATGAACTTATTGGGAAAAAAAGACGATTTTCAATATTCAACCTTTGGCGATTATGTAAAGGCGGTGCAAGCTGCGGAGCCAGCAGTGAATGTTGCAGCCTTGGTGGGGCATACCACATTACGCAATAACGTAATAGATGATTTGCAACGTACTGCCACAAATGAAGAAATTGAATCTATGCGCGAGAGCTTAGCTCAAGCGATGAAGCAAGGTGCATTGGGATTAAGCTCCGGTTTAGCTTACCAAAGTGCAAAAGCTGCCACCGCAGATGAAGTCATGAGGTTGGCGACAGTGCTAAGTCAATATGGTGGTATATATACAACCCATATGCGTACAGAGTTTGAAGCGATCATCAGTGCGATGGAAGAAGCCTTTGAAACAGGAAAGCATGCGCAAGTACCTGTGGTTATATCTCACTTAAAATGTGCAGGAGCTGGTAACTGGGGGCGCACGGTAGAAGTGTTATCCTTGATGGATAAAGTCTCAGAATATCAAGATATTGCTTGTGATTGTTATCCATATTCAGCCAGTTCATCAACGCTCGATTTAAATCAAGTTACGGATGATTTTGATATTTTTATTACTTGGTCAGAACCCAAACCAGAACTCGCAGGTAAAACCCTAAAGGTGATAGCTGAAGAGCTGAATCTTTCATTATTAGAAGCAGCAAGAGCATTACAACCGGCAGGGGCTGTTTATCACTGTATGGATGAAGACGATGTAAAACGAGTTTTAAAATATAAATTGACCATGGTGGGGTCTGATGGCTTACCGAATGATCCGAAGCCACACCCTCGTTTATGGGGAACGTTCCCGCGAGTGTTAGGTCAATACTGTCGTGAAGAACAGTTATTTTCATTAGAAGAAGCGGTTCATAAAATGACGGGAATGTCGGCGAATCGATATCAATTAAAAGATCGTGGTGAAATAAAAATAGGGGCGTTTGCCGATTTAGTTTTATTTGATCCTGATACCATAAAAGATACAGCCACATTTCAAAACCCAATATCTATTGCTAAGGGTATAGAAAGCGTCTTTGTAAATGGACAATTAACCTATTCAAATGGCAACGTCAGTGGCACAAGGAAAGGCGCATTTTTATTTAGAAGTAGCACCCAAGAAAATAATTAAAAAACATATTTAAAGAATAACTAGTTATCGGTGGAGAGTAGTATGTCAATCAAACGTTATGGTGTAGAAGGTGGGGTAGGAACTGGAGGTCAACACTTGCCATTTGCTCGCGCAACTGAGGCTGGAGGGTTTCTTTATGTCTCTGGTCAAACACCGATGATTGATGGTGAGGTAGTAGAAGGCGGAATCGTTGACCAGTCTCGTTTAGCGATCCAAAACTGTATCGATATCATGGACGAAGCAGGCTATACCCTTGCCGATGTAATGCATGTAAAAGTCGTGCTTACTGATGCTCGTTATTTCCAATCATTCAATAAAGTGTTTCGTGAATTTTTTGGTGAACATCCACCAGCACGTATTTGCATGGTGTGTGATTTGGTTGTTGATGTAAAAGTCGAAGTCGATGTGACTTGTTACCGAGAAGACCGCCGCTAACCCTAGATTTAAGCTTTATTTGGAGTGCCTAAATGCCATCTCTTCGATTATTTAGGCGCTCTTTTTTTATTTATATCATTACATATCGAGTTTTCAATTGATGCTTAACTCCGCTGAAACCAAGATTGCATTTTTTGGTGAGTGTATGATCGAACTAAGCGGCGATCCTATTCGTAAAGGCTTTGGTGGCGATACATTAAATACTGCGCTTTATCTTTCACGATTAACTTGCCAGCACTCAGTACATGTTTCTTATGCGACAGGATTAGGTGTCGACACATTATCTCAAGAGCTGCTGGAAACATGGCATCTAGAAGGAATCCACACCAATTTAGTTGAAATCTTCGCTCAGCAATTACCCGGTTTATACATGGTACAAACGGATAAAACGGGTGAGCGGAGTTTTCTCTATTGGCGAGATAACTCGGCAGCAAAACGCTATTTCTCAACCTCATCACTGAATAAATTAGAAATTGCATTACAAGATAAGCAATACGATTACTTTTACCTGAGCGGTATTAGTCTTGCCATTTTAGACCAAGCAAGCCGCTTACGACTTAAAAACCGGCTTGAAGCTTTTTCGCAAACAGGTGGAAAGATCATCTTTGATAATAACTATCGCCCTCAATTATGGTCGAGCGAAGAAGCGCAACATTGGTATAGCCAAATCTTACCGCTGGTTGATATCGCGTTAATCACACAAGACGATGATGTATTGGTGTGGGGAGATGATGAAAGCGTTGCTGCTCGTTGTTTACGCATGGGCTGTCATGAAATAGTGATAAAACGAGGGAGTGAACCTTGCCAGCTTATTTGGCGCCAAGATCAGCTTGTTCAGCGTGCTGATGTTGCGACAGAGCAGGTGAGCAATGTGATTGATACTTGTGCAGCAGGTGACTCTTTTGCTGCAGGCTATTTAGCTGGGCGAGTTACAGGGAAAAGCCATCAAGACTCAGCAACGTTAGGACATGCTTTAGCGGCAATTGTGATCCAACATTCAGGCGCCATTATCCCCAACGATATAATGCGACATTTAATTTTATAATTACCTGAGATCATAAAAATGTCTTTACTTGTTCCACGTTTCTAATGGTTGCATAGCAATGACGCCAAATAGCGATTTAAATTTAATGCCTTATCCACAGAGAGTGGAGCGTAAACAAGGCATAGTCACGTTGGATAAATCCTTTGCTATTTATATCAAAGGTTACGATTCGCCTCGTGTACAATTTTACGCCAAAAGAATCATGGAGCGACTTTATCGTCAGACAGGGTTGCCCATGTTGAACTGGCAAGCACAATCTGAACAAGACGCGACGTTAGTGATTAATATTCATCATCGCCCCAAATCGGATGTTCAGAACATTAATAGTGACGAGTCTTACACGCTTGATGTTGGCAACGGTAAAATTGTGATTAATGCAGCGCAGCATTATGGTGTATTTCGTGGCTTAGAAACTCTGCTTCAAATAGTTTCTACGGATGCTACTGGTTATTTTTTTCCTGCTGTTTCTATTCAAGATAGGCCACGCTTTCCTTGGCGTGGGGTATCTTATGATACTTCAAGACATTTCATTGAGCTTGATGTGATCCTTCGTCAATTAGATGCAATGGCATCAGCCAAACTCAATGTTTTTCACTGGCATCTATGGGACGATCAAGGCATACGTATTCAACTCGATAAATACCAAAAACTTTGGCGTGACACGACCGATGGTGATTTCTATAGCAAAGCTCAGATTCGTCAGGTTGTCGATTATGCGCGTAATTTAGGTATTCGTGTTATTCCAGAAATATCATTACCAGGTCATGCATCTGCGGTGGCTCATGCTTACCCTGAATTAATGTCTGGCATAGGAAAGCAACAATACCCTCAGCAACGTGGATGGGGAGTATTTGAACCTTTAATGGATCCTACTAATCCAGAACTTTATGCAATGCTAGCGAGTGTGTTTGATGAAGTTGTTGCCTTATTTCCTGATGAGTATTTCCACATAGGCGGGGATGAGCCTAACTATAAACAATGGCGTGACAACCCGAAAATTCAGCAGTTTATTAAAGAGCATCATATTGATGGTGAACGCGGTTTACAGTCTTATCTTAATACTAAAGTAGAGCAGATGCTGGCAGAGCGCGGTAAGAAAATGATCGGGTGGGATGAAATTTGGCATAAAGAGTTACCCAAATCGATAGTGATCCAAAGCTGGCAAGGTCATGACAGCATAGGCCGTGCCGCAAAAGAAGGGTATCAAGGTATTCTTTCTACGGGGTATTACCTTGATCAGCCACAACCGACAAGCTATCACTATCGAAACGATCCTATGCCTAAAGGGAGCACGGTGGATGACAAACTTCGTCAAGGCGAGGTATTCGAGACTTATGATTGGGTAAAGCCAAGAAGCAAAGATGGCCCACGTAAAGGTAACTTAACTATTATTACCGCTGCTGATGGCAGTTATCGGGCGTTTACAGACTACAACGGTAAGTCTCGTGAAGAGGTATACATTCTTATGTATGTGCCAGGCGTTAAATTCCGAGGTTATTTCGATAACTTCATGTCATACACCGAATTTAATTACGATTTTTCCAATGACAAACTTGCAGACAGCAGTTATCAGTTAATCGGTAATGTGCGCTGGCCTGCAACAGGGCAACTTATTGCAAGTAGTGATATAAAAGGCAGTCAGATCCCAGAACCTAATGGGGGCTATCCAGCAGAATTAACTGAAAAAGAACAAGCATTGATTTTAGGTGGTGAAATCACAATATGGGGCGAAAACCTTGATTCTATGACGATTGAACACCGTTTATGGCCGCGAAGTTACGCAATTGCAGAGCGTTTGTGGTCAAGCCAAGCGTTAACCGATGAGCGCAGCATGTATAAGCGGATGAAAGCAATCGATACGTGGTCAGAGATATCTGTTGGGTTACGCCATCATGCAGATGCAAACATGATGCTAAAACGTCTTGCTAATGGTACTGATTCAAGCCCGTTACAAACCTTAGCCAAGTACGTTGAGCCAGCCCAATATTATGCACGTCATTGGGAGAAGTGGAATTCGATACCAACGAAAGGCGATTTATATAACCAGTATGAGCGTTTAAATCGCTTTGCGGATGCATTGCCTGTTGAAAGTTTGGCAGTGTATGAGATGAACGATCTGGTTTCACGTATTAATAAGGGGGATATGTCAGCCCTTGCTACGCTAAATATGCATTACTTAACCGTTAAGTTAGCCGCGCAGCAAGCAAAACCAATTTTTGCTAACAATATTGCTGCTGTAAATACTCTGCCGATGACTGATGCTGTTATAGCGGTTGCAGAACTCGGTATGAAACTGATTGATAAAACTAAACAGGGATGTCAGTTATCAGAGCAAGAGGTAGCGGCTTATCATCAAATTATTGATAAAAATGCCGTCATATTTGACGAAACCATCGTTGCTATCGTCTCGCCAACTAAGCAGTTACTTCACATTTTAGAAAATCATTAAACGAAGTCGTTGCCGTCTGATTATTCAGGCGGCATTTTAATGATTGATAACGGATTTATTTATGAAGGTTTCCATGACAAAACAATCTCCCTTACATTTTTATGTAGGTACTTATACCGATGCACCGAGTGATAGTCATGGTGTTGTAGGCATTTCCCTTGATCCTCAATCTGGCGTATTAACGTTAAACAATGAGATAGTGCCAGATACGTTGCAACAACAGCATAATCCATCTTATCTTGCTGCGACTCAAAACGGGTTATATACCTTTAATGAAGTTGATCGACACAGTGGTGCACAACTTCATTTTTCTGATCATCAAACGCGCTGTTCTTTAGCTATTGCTGGGGATTATCCTTGTCATATTGATGTAAAAGATAAGCTTTTGGCGGTGGCGAACTATGGTTCAGGTAATGTCACTGTTTATGGTTTAGATGAAGAAGGTCAACCGACAGAGTGTATCGCAGATTTATTTGTTGATGGCTGTGGACCAAATGTTGATCGTCAAGAAGCCCCTCATGCACATCAAGTTACATTTCTAAAGCATACCAATCAGTTAGCCGTTGTTGATTTAGGCAGTGATTGCGTTTACTTTTACGATTATGACGTAAACACATTATCATTTGCCTTAAATCAAACGCTAAACATGCCAGCAGGATCAGGCCCTCGACATCTTGTTTTCAGCCATGATGAATCAATCGGCTATGTTGTGTGTGAACTGTCTGAAACGCTTGTGGTGATCACAAAACAAAATGGCTGCTGGGAGCAAGTATCACAACAAGCACTGCTTGCTAATGAAGAAAATAAACAAGCGGCATCTGCTATTTACTTATCACCAGATGAACGCTTTTTATATGTTTCTTGTCGTGCTCAAAACAAGATTAGTTATTTTAATGTAGACGGTGAAAACGTCACTCAATTAGCCGCTGTTGATTGTGGCGGGGCATTCCCTCGTGATTTTGTGATTTCCCAAAATGGCGAATGGTTGCTGGTGGCGAATCAACATTCTAACGATATTGTTAGCTATCACCGTAATGTTGAGACGGGTGATATCACAGCAACAGGTTATCGTTGTAATGTCGGTGCACCTGTGTGCCTTGTCGAGATGCTTTCACGATAATCAAATTGATCTTAACGTCTTAAAAGCCATAGTGTTGACTGTGGCTTTTTTGTACCTTAAAAACGTATAACTTGTTGTTAAATGAATTTAGGAAAACACGATGGATTTGTTTGCTGATCAAGGGGAGTGGATAACAATCAACAATGGATTACTCTATTGGCATCCACAGTTTTTGAATTTACAGCAGTCTGAACAGTATTTTCAGCAATTGAAAAACGAACTGAACTGGCAACAAGAACACATAACGCTATTTGGTAGGTCAGTGCTTCAGCCGAGGTTACAAACATGGCTCGGTGATGCTGTTTATACTTATTCAGGGCTTACCATGCATCCACAACCTTGGACATCGGCAATATTAGATCTAAAAGCACAGTGTGAACAGCAAGCGAAAACGTCGTTTAACTCAGTGCTTGGCAATCTATACCGTGATGGAGAAGATTACATGGGGTGGCATCAAGACAATGAGCGTGAATTAGGTCATCAACCTGTTATTGCTTCTTTAAGCTTTGGTGTAACACGGCAGTTCGTGTTTAAACATAAAACCACTAAAGAGAAAATTGCCTTTCAATTAACACCGGGATCTTTGCTGATAATGGCAGGAGAGACCCAGCAGTATTGGCAACATGCACTACCTAAAACTAAACGTGTCAATGAGCCACGCATAAACTTGACCTTTCGTTATATTAATCAGTAACTGCAGGTATGATCACGTTCGATTGAAATAGCTATCATCAAAACGTTATATTTTGATAACTCATTCTAATTCATCAATTATTACAATCACTATCTCCACCTTCACAGGATAGGCTTATTGACAATAAGGGAGGAGGATATGTATTTTTTCAATTTGAAAGCCTTGTTGCTTGATTTAAAACACAACAATGTCACTGAGCGGGAATCTGCGTTGTACATTTTGATTCCGACTATTTTGTTGATGCTGTATTCCTATTACTTACCACAAACAGATTCATTAGAGTCACTTGCTGATGACGTAATGATTATAATTAACTTTATTATTTTATTTATCGTCAATGGCGGAAATAACGGAAAGAACTTTTTAATTAAATACTTTTCGTTAAGCTGGGTTGTAGGCTGGCGAGTTGCAATCTTTTATTTAATTCCATTTGCGTTTGTATTCTTGGGTCTTATGTATTTTGTTTTTCCTGATTCTTTAAAACATGATACCTACGGCTTATTAGTATTTGGTATTGCTTTTGAAGTATTTTATCTTTTTTTTATGATCAAGGCATTTAGAGCAACGTTACAAACAACGAGTCCTGCTTATAGTTAATAGAGCAGATGAAAAAAAAGTTAGCCTTTATGGCTAACTTTTTTTGATTGAATGAAACGCAACAGATTATTCGTAGCGTTGAGCTAATATACGATCTATACGGTTATTTTCTAATGTTAGAATGCGGAATTGCCAACCTTGCCAGCGAATACAGTCATCCAATTTAGGTAAATCATCTAATAGCCACACTAACATACCGCTAAGTGTGTGGTAACCGCCGTCTTCTTCGTCTGGCAGTTTATTAATATCTAATAGATCTTTAAATACAGTGATTGGCATCATGCCATCTAAATTCCAACTGCCATCTGGGTTTTGCTTTGACCAAACATCCTTTGGATTATCAGGGGTAAATTTACCGGCTAATGCCTCTAAAATATCTTGAGAAGTCACAATACCTTGAATATCACCATATTCATCAACCACGAAGGCAAAGTCTGTACCTGAGCTTTGGAACATTTCTAATAGCGTTGTACCTGTCCAGTTTTCTGGTACGAAAACGGGAGGGGTTAAGTAATCTAAAATTGATAGTGGATTTTCAGCCGTATTATCATTGATAAATTGTAATAACTGCTTGGCATTTAATGTGCCTTTTAAATCGCTGAAGCCGTTATTTCCAACAGGAAGGCAAGCATGCGTGCTTGAGAGTAATTTTTGTAAATAGCTCTCAGGCGAATAATTTAAATCAAGATACGCAATTTCATTTCGTGGCGTCATCATTGAAGATACTTTGCGGTCATCGAAATTGAAGACATTACGCACCATGTTATGTTCATGCTGGTGGATAACACCTGACTGAGAACCTTCCGCGATCACTGCACGGATATCATCTTCTGTTAGTGCTGAACTGTCGTCTTTTCCTTTGCCCAATAAACGCAACAGTAAATCGGTTGAGTTTGCCAATAGCCAGACAAATGGACGAGAAATAAAAGCGATAACTGCAATTGGGCGGGCGAAAAATACCGCAATAGAAACAGCGTTTACTTGACCTAATCGTTTAGGGACTAATTCACCAATAACAATCGATACATACGTTAAAACAATGACCGCAATTGCTGAAGCAGTAAAGCCAACGGATTTTGCAGGAAGGCCTAACTCAATTAACCAATGTGAAATAGGGCCAGCTAATGCAGCTTCACCAATAACACCGTTCAGAATACCAATAACAGTGATACCGATCTGCATTGTTGATAGAAATTGAGTTGGTGATTCACCTAGCTCTATTGCTTTTTGAGCAGAGATATTCCCTTCATCTGCTAATCGCTGTAGCCGGTTTTTCTTTGCTGTGACAAGTGCTATCTCAGACATAGCAAATAATCCATTAATAATGATCAAACAGACCAAAATAATGATACTCATTTATTTCTCCTAGAAACTTCGAGTGCACCATAGGGTGGGAATAAAAATAGGTGCGTCTATAACATGAATAAAAGAAAGCCTATTCACACATTGTAGGTGATTATATCTATAGTATGCCTATAAGGTTAATTAAAAATTAACCTTTATTGGTTATTGATAAGAAATAAATTATGTATTCGTTTAGCCAATAAACAGAAGTGAAAACAATTAGTGATACTTGTTAGGGTAAAGAGGTGAAATTGTGAATTTGTTGTTGCTGGTTTGTGATTGATGGATGTTAGCACTGTCTCAGCAATGCTAATTCATTGAACTTGTTATGTTTGATATAGTCTACGTAAAACTTTCTTTGTTATAGTGAACAAAGATCACCGTTCAGCGGAATACATGAGGATATCAGTGTGAAAAAAATTCAACTTGGCCTTGTTGCAGTTACAACGGCATTATTATTAACAGGCTGTGGGGAAGCAAAAATCACCGGTACGCCAATTAAGAATGTAGATTCTATCGCGGTGACGTCCGCAGAAGATATTGATGTGTTTTGTCCTACAGGTATTTGTACTTTTGAATTAACGGCTTCTAAACCTGTTACCGCAACTGTCACCATGCATTACGATTACACCAAGCTATATACCAAGATTGAAGGTGTTGACGTCATTGGGGAAGGGGCAAAAAATGCGAAAGTTGTTGATGACGATCAGTTTACTGTCGATATTAGCAGCGCAGATAAACCTGTGAAAATTCAAGTAATTGATTATTATCGAAACTAAATAAAACTCATCTGTTATCAAAAAGCAGCGATCATCTATCGCTGTTTTTTTAGGTAGCAATACTCTAAATATTTAAAGTGATGAGCCTTTACTGATAAATACCAGCCATTTGTTACTACAATTAACATGTTGACTGTTTTATTTATAAAAAGTCATGAAACGAAATATTTATGTACATACGGGCTATTTTCAATAGTTTCCTTCTTATATCGGTATTTCTTGTCATTACATTGATGTATGTTTTTTACACAGCAGTAAATAGGCTGATTATAAAGTAGCCAAGCCCTAAAGCGGACTTAAAAGTGAATGAAATATAAAAGTAAAAATATATTTTACTGAACATTTAACTTTTACTTGTTGTTTATTAACTCTTTCTTATTTTTCTGTTTGAAGTCATTGCTTGATTTAACGCTTTAACTTTTCGTTTATCATTAATTAAGTGTGTAATAGCCATTATTTGATGTTTATACATCATTTTAGGGCCTGAATAACGCATAATTGTTTGTGATTTGACCTTTTCTTGATCGTTGTAGCAATGAATAGGGTACTGTCGACATGTCGGCTTGTTGATACCATAAGGACAACGATCTAGCCTTTGTTTTACGTAGTTTTTGAAAGATTCACAGTCTTCACATAAATTAACTTTTTTACATTTTTCGTAATGGTGATGTGAGCAGTAAATTTCGATCATTGCTGAAATCGTCAAATATTCACGATTTAATTTACCTAGCAGCTTAAAGTTAGTGTTTATAGTCATCATTTTGTATTTCTTAATAGACTCTATCTAATACTGTCATTATACAAACATGCATATGAAATAACATTTAAGTTTTTAGAGGGTGAATATGAAATTAAATCGTGTTTTTAATGATAAATAGCATCATCTTTGTTACCAAATTGAAAAAAAGTATCAGTTTTTTAAAGAAACATAAGGCGATGGGTTGATTTAAATAGGCTAGAGCAGTAGTATCCACGCCTCGATTTTTATGGTGGTGTATATGAGCAGATTTGAGTGCCTTGAAAGAATTGTCGACGAATATCGTAAAAAAGTTCGTGACGCTGAGTTTAACCGTCAGAACGATAGCGAAGTTGCTAAAGTTCTTGTTTTACTAGTCGGTAACTCTATGTTCAGTCTGGCTGATGAATTTGCTGATTGGGTTAATCGTGGTGGCGATCGTAGCTACGGTGGTAAGTTTTTTGTTTCTAAGCAACTAATGACGTTGTTAGAGCCTGTAACTTTCCGTGGTGTAACAGTACGTCGTGATTCGATTAAACTATTCAGAATTTCGTAAGCTGAATGGATTCAATCGGTATTCCATGACTCCAATGTAGAATTGGAAAACGGATTTTTGATCTTGATGTTTATCGGGGTCGGCAGAAGGGGATGCAAGTGCATCCCTTTCGCTTTTCTGGCGTTATGTAATATCGGTTTTCACAAAGCCACTTTCTCATCTCAGTGGCTGAGGTCTAGATAAAATTAAACCGCTTTATTGAAAGCTTTAATCAAGACAGATGTATCCATTCTGCCTAGCCCTTCGTTTTGTAATAAGCCATAACGTTTATCTACTGCGTCCGTCAGTGGTAATTCAAGATCGTGTTTTTTCGCTTCATCTAAACAAAAGCCCAGATCTTTACGCATCCAATCAATAGCAAAGCCAAAATCAAATTTATCTTCAGCCATCGTTTTAGCACGATTTTCCATCTGCCAAGAGCCCGCCGCGCCATGCTTTAGTACGCTGACAACTTGTTCGATATCAAGGTTTGATTTTTGTGCCAGCGTTAATGCTTCACTCAATCCTTGTAGTACACCGGCAATACAAATTTGATTCACCATTTTACAGCGTTGACCTTGTCCATAACCGCCAACCAATACCGCTTGTTTCGCGTAGCTGTTTAAAATCGGTAATACGTTATCAAAAACAGCTTGTTCGCCACCGCACATGATAGTAAGTGCACCATTTTCAGCACCGGCTTGACCACCAGAAACTGGCGCATCAACAAAGTTAACGCCTTGAGCTAAGCATGCTTTCGCTAACTCTTCAGCAAGTTCCGCAGAGGTTGTCGTATGATCAACAAGCGTAGAGCCCGCTTTCATGCCTGCTAAAACGCCGTCAGCGCCAAATACAACGCTTCGAACGTCATTATCGTTACCAACACAAAGCGCAACCACATCTCGGTTCTGAGCAGCTTCACGCGGTGTTTCACTGTATTGTCCTGAAAACTCCGATGCCCATTGCTGTGCTTTAGAGGTCGTGCGGTTATACACAGTGGTGTCGAAACCTGAATTAAACAGGTGACGTGCCATTGGGAAGCCCATTACACCCAAACCAATAAAAGCGATACTTGTTGTCATAGGTTTCTCCTTACCAAATACAGTAAAATTGAGTTATGTCATTATGCGATATGTCGTCAGCAGGCAATGCCTTTATTCATAAACGATGGCGAGCTGAACGTTTGTTATTAAAGGTTGTAACTACCTTTGTAATGTCAGATTTTATCCATTTGTGCTCATTGTTAGCTAAATGGTTACCAAATGATGGTTAGTACACTAGGGGTTACATTGACATATGTCAATTTTTTTATTTAAGGTATCATTTTTGAGCTAACTTGGTTAAAGTTAGTTAAGTGATTGGTGATAATGATAAATATAGGATCAGACTGTGAGTGTCGCTAAATATAAACAAATAGCAAAAACAATAGAGGCGCGCATAGACAATGGTGAATATCCGAAAGGGTTTAAATTGCCGACACACCGTGTACTTGCGGATGAGTTAAACACCACACCCGCGACGGTAGCTAAAGCATATCAGTTACTGGTAGATAAAAAACGCGTGGAATCGTTTGTTGGGCGTGGAACATTTGTATGCTCACCATCAAGACTCAGCGATGTCATTCAACCTGCTGATGATGAAACTGATTTTAACTTCTCTATCTTGCAACCTTGCTTGTCTCAAAACCTGTCTCCACTGCGTTATGCCATGATGAATGCAGCAGATCAACTGAGTTGTCATTTAATGGGCTACACCGAACATTCAGGCCATGAAAGCCATCGTTTGGCTGCTGTAACATGGGCGAAAAAGTTTGGTTTGGAAGGGGGGAATGTTAAAAATACCTTGTTGACGAATGGCGCACAGCATGGCTTATCGTTACTTATTCATACGTTAACAGAGCCTGGTGATACCATCGCGGTAGAAGCCTTAACTTACCCCGGTATTATGGCGATCGCTCAAGCAGCAGGTCGTCATGTGGTTGGGGTCAAACTTGATGAGCAGGGGATGTGCCCTGATGATCTGCAACAGGTGATCACTCAACATCAGCCTAAATTAGTCATTGTCGTGCCATCTCATCAAAACCCAACAGGTATCACCATGCCGCCAATAAGACGAGATGCCATTGCAACAGTGATTGAACGCAATAATATTTGGTTAATTGAAGATGATATCTACGGCTTTTTAAATTCAAATCCTATCGCCGCGATCAGTAATCGCATTCCACTGCATAGCTTTCATATTTCAGGTTTATCAAAAGCCCTTAGTCCTGCGCTACGCTGTGGCTTTTTAAAAGTACCCGAATCACATATTGCGGTTTTACAGGCCACTATTCGCGCTAACATTTGGCTATCGTCACCGCTAAATTATATTGCTGCAACGCAGTTAATTGAGAGTGGTGAAGCCTTTGAATTGGCAGAAAACCAGCGTGAAACCGCCTGTAAAAGACAACAACTAGCCCGCGATATTTTAAGCCATGATGGTAATGAAACTGGCTTTCAAATCTGGTGGCCGTTGCCTCAACATTGGCAGCAGGAACGCTTTGTGATGGAAGCAAAAAACCAAGGGTTAATTGTCAGTAGTGGGCGTTATTTTAATGCAAAGGGCGACGATCCGAAGCATATCCGCTTGTCTCTAATGGCTATTAATTCTGAGCAGCGGCTACAACAAGGTTTAACATTATTACGCGATTTAGCTCGCTCTGAAGTCAGCAGCGTTATCCCGTTTTAAGCGCAAAGATAGCAAGATTGACAGTCACTGCGAAGTTATAAAAAGCGACTGTTAGCACTCTTTGAAAGCCACTGACCTATGTTATTATTTCAGCATTATTATTTTAATTAGAAAAAGTCGAGTCATAAAATGGATGCAGAATTCTGGCACTCACGCTGGGCAGAAAATCGAATTGGTTTTCACTTATCAGAGGTTAATCCGTTACTGATCAAGCATTGGTCGGCGTTAAATGCACAACGTGATGATCGCGTGTTTGTCCCTATGTGTGGTAAGTCGGAAGATCTTGTGTGGCTAGCGCAAAAACATAACCACGTGATTGGGGTTGAACTGAGTGATATTGCAGTTAAAGCCTTTTTTGCAGAAAACCTGTATACGCCGTTAGTGACAGGCGTTGGCCATCAACATCTTTACCAATTTGATGAGATTTCGATTTACCAAGGTGATTACTTCACGCTAAATATCGATCCTGTCGATGTGGTTTATGATCGCGCGGCATTAATTGCAATGCCAGAAGACATGCGACAAATGTACGTCGACAAACTATTGTCGTTGGTTAAAACTGGCGGTCGTATTTTATTGGTGACGTTAGACTACCCACAAGATGAATTAGCAGGGCCTCCTTTCTCAGTGCCAAAAGCAGACGTTGAAGCATTATTTGCGGGTTGTAAAGTGACGCATCTTGAACGTGATGATGCCGATGAAAGTCATCCTCGTCGCCAACGCGGTTTATCGCGATTTGCCGAAGAAGTATGGTTAATTGAAGTATAACTTGTTGTTATAAAGTACAGATAAAATAAAGGCATGGTTTCTTATTAGTGGAAACCATGCCTTTTTGCTTATAGATAAATTATCATCAATTGGGTTAAGCGATTAATCGAAAATGACTTCAACATCACCAGCGGTATTGACGGCATCATTTACTGCGCTAACAATATCTTCTCGACGTGTAAGCGCGACACCTAAACGACGACGACCATTAATTTCAGGTTTACCAAATAATCGGATCTGTGTTTGTGGGCGAGAGAGTGCAGGTAACAGGTTATCGAAACGGATGTTTGATGATACACCTTCAGCAAGGATCACTGCAGAAGCTGATGGGCCATATTGGGTGATGTGTTGAATGGGTAAACCAAGGAAAGCGCGAACGTGAAGCGCAAATTCTGATAACTCTTGTGAAATAAGCGTCACCATACCCGTATCATGTGGGCGAGGAGAGACTTCACTGAATAACACGGTATCGCCTTTAATAAATAGCTCAACACCAAATAAACCAAAACCGCCAAGTGCGTTCACTACTTTTTCTGCTACATCCTGTGCCGCTTTTAATGCTGCTTCAGACATTTGCTGTGGCTGCCATGACTCACGGTAATCCCCATCTTCTTGACGATGACCAATAGGTGCACAGAAATGCACACCATCCACCGCACGAACAGTTAATAAGGTGATTTCGTAATCAAAATCAACAAAGCCTTCAATGATCACACGACCTGCACCAGCACGACCGCCTTCTTGTGCGTATTGCCAAGCAGATTCAATATCAGCCTCGGTTTTAATCACACTTTGACCTTTACCTGATGAACTCATAATCGGCTTCACGACACATGGCATACCAACGCGATGTACCGCTGCTGAGAAATCATCAAATTGATCGGCAAATTCATAAGGTGATGTAGGAATCGATAAGGTTTCAGCGGCTAGGCAACGAATACCTTCTCGGTTCATTGTCAGTTTCGTCGCATTAGCGGTAGGCACAACGTTAACACCTTGCTGCTCTAATTCTACAAGCGTGTCAGTGGCAATGGCTTCAATTTCAGGAACAACGTAGTCGGGCTTTTCTAGTTCAATAATGTGTTTTAACGCCTCGCCATCGAGCATATCAATTACATGACTACGATGTGCAACTTGCATTGCTGGCGCGTTGGGGTAGCGATCTGCGGCAATCACTTCAATACCTAAACGTTGGCATTCAATCGCGACTTCTTTGCCAAGCTCGCCAGAGCCTAAAAGTAAAACACGTGTTGCATTTGAACCATTAGCTGTACCTAACATTATTATTCCTTACTATTTATGTTGGATAGTGTTGGTTGGGCGTGATAATACCTTGTTTTTTCATTTAAGCAAACGTTTGCGTCGGGATTTAAATAGACTTTAATAGTAAATATTAGAAAAGCTTTAGAGCTTATAATAAAAAACCGCCAAGAAGGCGGTTAGTGAATCTTTTATGGGGTACGGTTGTTACTTGCTATTTTCGCTTTTCCCACTGGGTGATAAAGGCCACAGAAGCAATAATAATCGCCGCACCTAGCCATAATCGACCCGGTGGTACCCAACCAAATACAAGCCAACCACCTAACACGTTTAGTGGTAATTTTGCGTGGTCGAATGGTTGAACAAATGACGCATCAGCGACGGCATAGGCTTTAGCAATCGCCCATTGTGCCAGTGCGGTTAACAGACCAGCAGCGATGATTAATGTCCATGTTGTGCCGCCTGTTGGCATAGTAAAATCAGGTAGAGCCAGTAACAAGTTAAATGGCGTGATCAGAATAAGTAAATACATCACAACAGTGGTTGGTGATTCTGTAGTAGATTGCTTTTTCACCATCAAAGAATAACCCGCCCAGAAAACCGCAGCGCCGACAGGTAATAATGTCGCAATACTAAATGAATCAGACCACGGCTCTAAAATGATCATTGCACCAATAAAGCCAGCAAGCGTTGCGCACCAACGTGCAGCGCCAACTTTCTCTTTTAGTAATACACCTGAGCCAATAGTTGCAAATAACGGTGAAGTCATAAGCAGTGCAATGCCTTGCCAAATAGGAACAGGATAGGCAAGTGCCCATAGCCAGAGTTGGATACCAATCACCGCAAGAAAGACACGGAAACAGTGCTGGAAGAATTGCTCTGTCTTTAGTGAACGGCGAATACCCATGGTTCTCAGCCATGGCAGCATAGCCACCAGTGCAACAAAGTATTGGATTAACGCAAAAGTAGTTGAAGAGACATGGAGCTTAATACTGAGAAATTGTGCAAGGCTATTTACAATCGCAAAGGCAAGGCCTGCAGAAAGCATCCATCCGGCACCTTGGACTGGGTTATGAACTGGGGTATGTGAATCAGACATTAAAAATTGGTTTCGTCAAAAAAGCATAGCGAGATAATACGCTTTTGTTTTTAGATAGCCAATATAACTGATTGTGTTGAATGCAATAGGCAATAAAAAACCGCCTATTATGGCGGTCTTACATCAACAGATGTTGCTAGCACTAACGATTAGTAAGCAACATAAGTCATTTGAATATCAGGATTTAGTGCTTCTAGTAGTGCTTGAGTACGCGCTAATTGACTGATTAGGCTTTCTGCACTTTCTACTAATGCCGCTTCAACTAATTCAGATAGTTTGTAACCTGACATATTCATGTTGATTAGCGCAACTTGCAGCGGTGGAAGACTTGGGTTAAATGCTGCATTTTCAGCATACATCCCCACAAAAACACGACCGTCTTTGGCTTTAAGTGCAACACCACTGAAGTTCTTAGAGTACGGTGCATGAGAGCGGTTTGCAGCATCACAAGCAGCAACAGCAAGCTCTGATTGCTCAGCAATCGTAATACCATTATTAATGTCGCTTAATAGCGCATCTTTAATACCAAGATCAGCAGGGCCGAAAGATTCAGGCAGGTATTGTTGCAGTGTCATTGGCTGACGTTCAGGAAGTTGAATAACTAAATCTTGCGCCGTATTCAATTCATTCATGAACTGACGACAGTGACCGCAAGGGCTGTAGTTAATCGTTACGTCTTTAATGCCTGTTTCACCTTTGATCCAAGCATGGCTAATTGCAGATTGCTCAGCATGGATCGTACACGCCATACTTGCGCCTACAAATTCCATATTTGCACCGAAATATAGGCGACCAGATGTACCACGAACAATAGCACCAACATAGAAATTAGAAATAGGAACAACAGCGTAAGCAGCAGCAACAGGAAGGAGAGCAAGACGAAGATCAGTATCAGATAAATTAGTTTGGGAAACTAACTGTTCAAATTGTTCAGGACTAATTGTTGAATCAAAATCTTTATCTTCAATAATTGGTCGTAAAGCTGATGCAAGCTCTTTAGGTAATTGACCTAATGCATCCATAACTTTTGCGTGCATTGGTGTGTTACTCCGTATTGTTGATGGAGAAACATTCTAAGTTAATTGTCATTAATCAAGTGTGATTTGAGTCACATTAATAATGATAGCGCAGGATGGTGTACATTATCGAGAGCGAACTCACACATGTAAATGTAATTTTTCCTGTAATAAATAGTTATCAAAACATTATGAACTTAAAACTAATAAGAATTAGTGTTTAAGCTCATAACATGAGATAGGAATAACTTAGTGGAAAAACAGGTGTTCTAAAATAGGGAACATGATGGGAGCGAGTAACGTTGTCATGATCCCACAGATCACTAACGCTAATGAGCTAAATGCCCCTTCTTGATAATTTTCTTCGACAGCTTTTGCTGTACCTAAAGCATGAGATACCGTACCAATCGTTAACCCTTTTGCTAACGGATGGTAAATACGGACCAGTTTCATCACTGGATAACCTAACACCGCACCAAATAGACCAACAATAATCACCATTGCTGCTGTAATCGCAGGAATCCCGCCAATTTGTTGAGAAGCGGCCATCGCAAGTGGTGTGGTAATAGATTTAGGTAAAATACTGGCTGCAAGTTGAGCATCAGCACCCATTAAAAACGCAATGGAGGTACCAAATGTCATCGACAAGATACTACCAACAAAACAGGCACTTAAAATTGTTTTCCACTTACGCTTAATTAAAGGCAGTTGCTGATATAAAGGTAAGGCTAAGGCCACTACCGCAGGACCTAACAAATAGTTAATTATTTCGTTATCTGCAAAGTAGGTTTCATACGGCACCTGTAACCAATGCAGTGCAGCGATTAAAATAATCAGCGAAATGAGCAATGGATTAAAAAGTGGATTACGAATCTTTATTGCTAAATAGCGCATGCTGTAAAATACCACTAGCGTTGCAACTAACCAGATCATGACTCTTTTTCCTTATGATGAAGCGCAAGGCCGATCACAAGCAATACAATTAATGTGCTGCCTAATGTGCTCGCAAAGATGATAGTTGCATTGTGCTTAATTAAACCAAGGTAGTTTATTAAGCCAACTCCAACAGGCACGAATAGCAATGCCATGTGTTTGATGAGTAAATTACAGGTTTTATCGACCCATTTTGTTTTGCATATGCCAGTAACGAGGCCAAAGAACAGTAAAAACAAGCCAATAATACTGCCAGGGATCGGCAAATGAGTCAGATGTTGTATGCCTTGACCAAGTAAAAAGCAAAACATAACAATGGCAAAAGATCGAATGTAATCCATAGTAAAAAAAGTAATGCTAGAAAATTTTATTTATCATACAAATAAACGTGTTATTTGTCACACAAAAAAGAGCATTATTTAGATAATTCGTTAAAAAATGTAGATCGCGTGATATTTATTGATGCTTAATTCCACAAAAATAGACCAATGAGCGCGGCAAGTGTCAAAAGAATCGTCACTTTTAGCCAAATAAAATCAATTACCACATACTTAAACCATGCCTTATTGAATAACAATGGCTTTTTTTTAGAGGGGGTAGCACGAGGGCAAGGGCGGGTAGTAAAAGGCAGTCGACGTGATGTTTTCGAAGGTAATGGGACACGAAAGCCATAGTGAGGCACAACATGGATAGGTATCGCCATTACTCCGTTACATTGTAACTTCCCTGTGAGTGATACCAGTAGTAAGTTCAAGTCATAATTGTGATCACTGGTTTCTTCAAACGCATCTAATGATGTAAACGTTTTACGGTAGAGTGAATCGGCTCCAATCACTTCTCCAGCGCAGAGACATAACACTTCTAATAACCGAGATTCTTCTCGCGTTAATAACGTTTGCGTATGATCTTTCCATATCAATAGATGCTTTTCAGGAAAAAAATCTATTTTGTCGTAGCTATAACATTTCAATAGGGTTTGTGTTGTCATAGTGCACACCTAACGCTTAATAGATCTCGAGCGTCACGGTATCAATGATCGCTATTCCGTTATTAATAAACGCAAATCAGTGAGCCGTTTTATTGTTGTCTTTAATTGTTAACGTTAATGACGTAATCATCAAATAAATCACTACATAAAAATCTTAAAAAAAAGAAGCCTATTCGCGACATTCAAAAAGAAAGTCACGTAATAGGCTTCATTCATCGCTATCGTGTTAGTAAAAAGGCTTAAACCAATTTAGATATATAATCATAAAGTGAGTGTAAAACCTTCATCTTACTTTCGTCAGATTCATGTTCGTAGGCGACTGCCTCAAAGTTCTCCATATACTTTGGCATATTCACCTCAAAGAAATCCTGACAATGATGCTTCCAACGTATTTGCTCTTCATAACTTAACGTCATTGGGAAATTACGGGCACGATAGCGGAATAACAGCGGCTTAATACGCTTGTCATCGACATTGATTTCAAGGGAAGCTAACTGATCGGGCGCTGTTTCACGGATAATATCCATGGTTGAACGATCCGCTGTTGAGAAGAACCCATCGTAGAGCATCGCATCAACATTATCGTTAGCCGCATATTCACGTTTAACACTAAACATTTCGATTAACTTTTCACGAATTTCAGGGTGCCGTTTAATCAAGGCAAGGTTCTTTAAACATTGCTCTCTATCAATCCCTAAACGTGCAGCATCTTCTGCTTTTAATGTTTTTGCTGGGGCAAGAACAGGGCACTTATTCAAATGCACTTCTTTAACGGGCACAGGTAATTCATCTGGCGCTAAATCAACACGCTTAGTATATAAACGCTCACGCAGTTGGTCGGCATCAAGCTCAATTAATGGGGTAGGATCAAGCGCGAGGTTCACTGTAATAACAGCGTTCTTATTATCAGGGTGCCATGCCACAGGCACAATCCAACTCGTATTGCCACAATCAGTACCAAACATGCCAGAGATATGTACTAACGGCGTTAAGTTAACAATATCGATTAATTCTTGTAGCTTGCGCTTATGACGTAAATCAAACAGGTAATCAAACAACTTAGGTTGATTCGTTTTAATGATTTTAGCCAGCTCGATTGTCGCGTAAACATCAGCCATTGCATCGTGAGCATTCGCGTGTTCAATACCATTGGCAACAGACAGCTTTTCAAGTTTAAAGCTAGGGCGATCTTCATCATCCAGCGGCCAGTTGACACCCTCTGGGCGTAATGCGTAACAAGTACGCATAATATCTAATAAATCCCAACGCGAGTTACCATTTTGCCACGCCCAACCGTATGGGTCGAAGAAGTTACGGTATAAGGTATAGCGCGTCACTTCATCATCAAAACGAACGTTGTTGTAACCAATAACACATGTGTTGGGTTTTGACAGTTCAGCATGAATGGCTTCAATAAACTCAGGCTCTGATAAGCCTTTTTCCATCGCTTCTTGCGGTGTAATACCGGTGATTAGACACGCTTCAGGTGACGGTAAGTAATCTGCTGGTGGCTTACAGTAAATAACGAGTGGCTCACCAATAATGTTCATGTCCATATCAGTACGGACACCCGCAAACTGGCAAGGACGATCATTGGCAGGGCTTGCGCCAAACGTCTCGTAGTCAATCCAATAAAGTGTTGCTTGGTTCTTATCGTTCATAAATCATCCATAGCCATTACGGTTGTTATTATTACTCTTTATCTAAGCAATGGCTTGTTGTTAAAACCGCTTATAAATTCAGCAGTTTATTGTATTTAAGTCGTTAAACGCTTAAGAGTAAAACCCTAAGCACGCATAACATTAAGTATCCCGTATTTAAGGGCAAATAGGCAAGGCGAGACGCGGATAAATTAATCGTGGTGTTGAGATATAGGACTTCCAAAATACTGATGGCGTCACTATTTTATTTGCAGAGCAGTTAGAAAGCTTACTTAAAGATATTGCTGCTGGGTTTATTGGTTTGGATAGAAATTAATGTCTCGGTTCTTCCGAAAGAGCAAATTGCGCTAACGGCTGATGCTCTCAGGAGAATAAAATTTTTCTGTAAACCACCACCGAGGTGGGTGAATAAGACCTCGGTGGTGAAGGGGAGAGCGTGATGCGTAACGTTATAAAAAAGAGAAAATGCATTCAAATAAAAAGGGAGCCAAATACAGCAAATTATTAGTACCTTAAGCTTACATAACTAACGGTACTCGTATAAATACTTTATGTTATATATTCGGCTTCGTCGATCCCAAGTGACGGCAGAATATAATCGACGATCAGCTTAAAAGGGTAAGTATCATCTTGATCCATATACGCACCTGATGTGATAACAATCGTCAGTTGGAGCTGTGGAATGATAAAAACTTCTTGACCACCTGTACCTCTCATTCCTGCTATATCTATTTTTTTACCCTCTTTTTTTATTGTTGGAAACCACCAGTTATGGCCGTAAGCAATAGACTTATTAGGCCAAAATTTACCTTTAGGTTTTAAAGACTCTTGTGCCCATTGTTTTGAAAAAATACGCTGACCATTCCATACCCCTTGGTTTATATAAAGTTGTCCTAACTTCGCAAGATCTCTTGGACGTAAATATAAACCTGATGAACCTAAATAATCACCGGTCACTTCATGAGCAAACCAATCATAATGAGTGATACCTAGTGGTTGGAATAGTGCTTGATTGGTATATTCTTTAAGGTTCATCTTTGTGATTTTTTCTATTACTCCACCTAGTAATACACTCATAGCTCCTTGATAGACAAATGTTTTACCGGGCTGATCTTTAATACCTTTTTGGAAAATATATTGATAAGGGTCATCGGATAACCACATGGACATCGCATCGCTATGTCTTTCATGCCATTCTGCCCAATCAAGACCACTATTGAAATCTAAAGCATGTCGAAGTTTAATTTGCCTTTTCTTTTCAAAATTGGGGATATCTTTTTTATTAAAATAATCAAACAGCGAGACATCAGTATTGGCTATTTCTTTTTTATATAAAAGATGGCCAATTAATGTTGATGTGACCGTCTTGGTAACTGATTTTATATTGTGATACGTATCGGGTGAAGGTGGAAAAAAATCTGGCATTGGGGTGCCATCTCCAGAGTGCCTAACAGGGTAATATTGTTCAAAAATTAATTTATCATTCCGTGTTATCAGCAATGACTGCACCTTTTTTGACTTACGTAAGGTTACTTGTTGGTGAAGTTCAATTAGCTTATCTGGGTTAAAACCTTCTGCTTTGGGGGAGCTAACTTTCCAATCATTTTGTTCAGACGTTTGAGTCCAATTAAAATCACTCATGTCAGTTTTAGGAGGAAAGGTTATCATCCATAAGATAAAAATAGCAGGTGATAATAATAATCCGATTTTGATAATACGTTTCATCTTGGCTGCTTAAAATTTGTTCACTTAAAATAAATTAAACAATTTATTAACATGTCGGTAGGTTGAAAATCAATCTAATGGTTCTTAATTTACGTGTTGGAATTGATTTAATTTATAATGTGAAATAATTACATTTTGGATGAAAGATAACGGGAGTAAGCACAAGATTATTTGCAGATCAGTGAGAAAGTTTACTCAAAGATATGCTGCTTTAGTTAAAGTGACGTATCGCTATAAACACCTAAACGGTGCTGCTTTGCATGATACATTGCTTGGTCTGCTTTCTGAATGAGTTGATCTAAGGCTTGATTTTCTTCTGTTGACGTTGCGACACCAATGCTTACACCAAATCCTAAATCCAATATATCGGATGGTACTTTGGCCATAATAGCGTCGTGAAGTCGGTTTGCGACTTGAGTACCATCTCTTGTATGGGTGTTTTCCATTACGATAATAAACTCATCGCCACCAAAACGGGATGCAATATCACAGTCACGTACTTGTTGAGATATAACGTCTGAAACTAAAACAAGTAGATCATCACCAACTTTGTGACCCAAATTATCATTCACTAATTTAAATTTATCTAGATCGATAAATAACAGTGAGCTTTTTAAATTTTTTCGTAGGCACAGTGATAAAAATTTAGTTGCGACTTCATTTAAATAAGTACGATTATGAAGCTTGGTTAATTCATCATGTGTTGCGCTAAAGCGTAGCTGTTCTTCGAGTATTAATTTCTCGTAAGCGACTGATATAATGAGTGCTGCCACATTAACGATTTCTTCTTCAATGTCCGAAGGTGATTTAGGCTCGTTATGATAAATGGCGAATGTGCCTAATACATTTGAGTTTGAATCGGTATAAGGTACAGACCAGCAAGAATGTAGATTCGCTTTTTGTGTAACGGCTAAAAACGGCTGCCAGTTTGGGTGTTCATTGATATTGCTAGCAATGATTGTTTTGTTAAGAAAGGCTGCCGCACCACAACTCCCTACATTTTTTCCTATTTTGATACCATTAACAGCTTCATTATAAAAATCAGGAAGGTTGTTCTTTATCCCTGTATGTAAAGTACCTTGTTGTTGATTTAAAGTGAGAATGGAGACTTTGCTGCCTGGTAAAAAACTTTCTACCATATCAACCATTCGCTCTAGGAAAGGTTCAATTTTTGAGCTCAGAACAAGGTCTCTCAATAATAAATTGAATTTGCGATGTGCAGATAAAAGCATCGATTCTTTCTTCACAATAGGCATATCTTTTTTATTAAATTTTTCTAATTTTAGCATTTTATTAACATTGTGTGGCATGGATACACTATCTATTTTGCTTGTTAACAATTGCACTTAAGTCTTTTAATTTAAAAGCTATTAATTGTTTTTTAGTGATAACAAGTGGTTGTTAGAGAAGTGACTTAATTTTCAATAAAAGTGGTGTGATAGGTAATGTATCTGCTCATTTCTTTACTTATGTGTAATGTGATACAACGCACGACTATGTGTATATATCGTTGTGGCACGTTTACCTTGCAAGGCTAGGTGCGTAAGGTGCTGTTTTAAAGTTAAATGGCAGGCAACTTGTCTTTGCGCCTACACCAAGATGGAGTAAATGTGAGTACTGCAGCGATATTTCTGATTATATATCTGATCCCCGTACTGTCTTTTGCGGGTACTATTGGTACTTATATGTTGCTTCATGGTGAGAGTCTTAGCCATCCTCTGATCAATGTTGTTTTGCTGATAGTCGCTTCTGGTTTTATCGTTTCATCTTATCTTTCTGTAAAGCTGATCTCTAAGTTCGTTAGCGAGAAAGTGATGTATTTTGGCATCGTTTTTACTGTATTAGCTTGGCTATTAGGCGTGATCGCGGTGGTGTTTAATCTTGTAATGTTTAAAGAACTCTTCAGTATTTAGGCAAAAAATACCCAAACACAGGTAAATCGTATTTGGGTATACATTTCTTGTTAAATGTAAATTATAGGCAGCTTTCAAACCCTTCAAAGTTTGGTGCGCCTAAATAAATGTCTTTATTACCGCGAGCATTAGCATGAGCTTTACGGAATGCTTCTGATTGTGTCCAGTCTTCGAACGCTTGGCGAGAATCCCATACTGAGTGCGAGGCAAACAGGGTGTACTCATCGTTTGATGTACCTTGAAGCAAGTTGAATGATTGAAAACCCGGTACGGTATCTAGGTAGGTATCGCGGTTCTTCCAGATATCGATAAATTCTTGCTCTGAGCCTAAACGGATTTTAAAACGGTTCATTGCTATATACATGATGACTTCCTTTACTAACTTCAGTTTTTATTTTTGTCCTGCCACTATTACAGTATTGGCTAATGCAAGCTAGCAGCAAAAATACAAAATATGTTCTCTGTAACTTCCACTATAAAACATGGAACATAATGTACGCCCGTTGAATAAACCAAAAAGACGCCATGATCCCCATGGTATACAAAGGTACTTTTTGAAAGAACTTATGATGAAATACAGGCACTTTAGCGCACAATTTCAATAGCACGATAAGAAACGATAAGAAGATCAATTGCCCGATCTCAACCCCAATATTAAAACAGGCGAGGGCTAACGGAATGCTGGTTTGGCTCAATCCTACTTCTTTTAATGCGCTGGCAAACCCCAACCCATGTAATAAACCAAAGGAAAACGAAATCAGCCATGGAAATTTTCGGCTTAATGTTGGATGTGCTTTGTCATAAGGGCGAGTAAGCTCATAACACAAAAACAAAATACTCAGTGCAATTCCCGTTTCTACTGGCGGTTCTGGAATGTGTACCAGATTAAGCGCAGACAAGCTTAACGTAATACTGTGGGCTAAGGTAAAACAGGTAATGGCCTTTAAAAAGGTTTTAAAATCGCGCGTAAATAACAATAAGCCCGCCACAAACATTAGGTGATCAATCCCCGTTAAGATATGGGTGATACCTAAGGTGACAAAGAGCTTTATTGTTGTCCAAATTGAGATCTTATCGGTTAAGTGTAGGCTGTTATGCCCTTTATACAGCGCAAGCGTACTCACTTTCCCATCTTTTTGCGTTAACTGCGTGAGTAGTTGGCCTGTTTTTAGTCCGTTAAATACCAGAGTCGGTGATGATGTATTCGCTTTAAGTTGCAGCAAATAATCTTGTTCATCCATTCCGAAACCATTGTCACTTCGCTGTGATGACAATAAACGTACCGTGCCGCCATTAGTTAAGGTGGGTGTTATTTGTGTATGTTCACCTGCAATTACCGGTAGTTTTAACGCCAACTTATATTGTTGATTATCTAACTGTGTGATCAAACCCACTGAGGGCTGATAAGGATGCGCCATTGCCAGTGGTGCCATTACTACCGAAATCAGGGCGCTAACGACTGTGCCAACAACTAAGCGCCACATAAAATAAGAGATGTGCTTATACATTTTTTAATAGTGTCTTTGTGTTAACGGTAAAATCTGAACCTGCGGGTAGTGCAATGTGGTATTGCTTAATAACGGCAGCTATTTTTTTATTAACATCATCACGGGCAAAATCTTGTGCTAATTGTTGCTTGGCCTGTTTAAAACTGAGAACGCCTGCTTTTTGATAATCGAGTACCTTTACTGCTATCGCGCCAAAGGGAGTATCAATCGGTGTTGACCATTGGTTTGGTGCTAGTGCGGCTAATGCGTCTACTGTTTTTGTACCCAGCTTTGCCAATAATGCCTGCTTACTCACATCACTTAAACATTGTTGAGAATCCATCGTAGCAATAGGGTGTTGCACTTCTTGTGGCGTTAAAAAGTGATAGCACAATGAGTACATATCGGGATGCTTATAACGCGCTTGATGCGTTAAATAGTATTGATGTAATAAGGTTGTGTTGGTGGCATTGATCTTAGCTAACTGTGAAACATAGGACAGGTAACGTTGCATCAACATTTCATTTAAGTTTGGATCGCCTTTCTCCAAGCCTAATTTTAATGCCTGTTGAGATAGCATCTGTTTTAACACTACATGGTTAATGTCTTTGTTTAGTTCTGTGCTCGACGGGGGGGAACCAAAATAAAGCGTATCGTCTTTTTTCTGTTGCTCAACTTGTGACGCTGTCACTGAAATAGTGTTTACAGAAGCAGAGGAGTAATACTGTGAATAACCAATAAACAGCACAGCACCCGCGATAAGGAAATGCGAAAAGGGATCTTGAATGAATCGCTTAAGCCAATAGCAGACTTTTTTTAACATGTTACGGGATCTTTTCTTATATTAAATAATGCCCTATAAGAATACCCATGCTAACTGTATGAGTGTTGAATGTTGACTGCATGTAGATTTTTACTTTTTGTGATGCTACGTTATTTATCAATAAGATAAGAATGTTTTAAAAGTCGTATTTTTATTAAGTATATGATTAAAACATTCGGCATGATGATATGGAGTACCGTTTATATGGATATTAACGTTGAACTTAACGGCGAGATTGAAGAAGTCGAAGTTATCGCATTGTACCGCGCGAATGAATGGTCTTCAGCAGATAAACCCAAACAACTCTTAGCTGCATTACGTAATTCTCATACTTTGGTTACTGCTCGTGCTAACGGTAAGTTAGTCGGAGTGGGGAACGCTATCACAGACGGTTATCTTGTTGTGTATTATCCCCATATGCTTGTTCACCCTTTACATCAGGGTAAGGGCATTGGTCGTAAAATGATGGAAGCAATGTTGTCTGTATACAGTGGATTTCATCAACAAATGCTGACTGCTGATGGTGAAGCCATTGATTTTTATCAAGCGCTTGGCTTTGAACGAGCAGGTAAAACAGAATCAATGTGGGTGTATGAAGGCACAGAGCATTAATATTTTACGTAAGCGCTTTTATACAGCTAATATGAACGTTCAGTTTATAAGGGGACATTATGGTTGATTTACCTGATGAAAATCAGAAAAGGTATATTTCAGTTTTAAGTAAAAAAATGGATTTAGGGCGTACCTTAAATGTACTTGGGCATTTGAGTGTTGGTTTGTCTAAACAACTGTCTGAAGATGAAGGTGCTTATCTAGATTATGTTGATTTGGATGGCAATGTGCATCCGAGTTTATCGCATTATCCATTCATTGTGTTAAAAGCTGATAATTCAAATAAATTACGTAAAGTAAGAGAAGAGGCTTTGAGTCGTGGTATTAAATTCACTGATTTTACAAGTACTATGATAGATGGGGGATCAACAGAACAGCAACTGAGGACGAAAGAAACAAAAGAAGCTGATTTGGAGTACTTGGGAGTTTGTTTGTTTGGTGATACTGAAACATTACGAGAATTTACTAAAAAGTTCAGTTTGTATAAGTAGTGTGTTGTATTAAAAATTGCTCAAGCTGACGCATATTGTGAGCTACTTTTGTTTCAAAACCATTTTAACATTTTATGGTATTAACGAACTAAAAACGTTGTTATTTCCAACCGAATATATAACAGCAAACAAGCAGTCGCATGAAGTACTCAAACTTCTTACTTTAGTTGCTGATGTTTGCTTTTCAGATAAATAACAAATCACGCGATGCTATATAAAATATATCGCGTGATTGGCAATGCATTTAATCGAACAACGCAATGATTAATTTACCTTTTCTTAATGTTATGTCGCATTGTTGACGATTATTGCATGATGTTCTTTCGCTTCTTTGAAAATCTCTAATCGACTAGCGTAAAGCACTTTCGTAGTGATATACAAACCAATACCGTAGCAAGAATGACAAAAAATAGAGAACAAAATCGCGTGGATCATATTGGGACTATTCACGTGGAAAAAGCCTTCACCAAAGGCATAACTCACCACAACTAATGGAAAAAATAACAATGACCATGCATAAACAAGCGATTTTTTAAGACTTGGTTTTAGAAACAATCCTTTCTCTACAAAGCTAATATAAATCACGGTATAAACTAAACTAACGCTAAAGTGCATAATCCAACCGATGAGAACATCATGGGGAACGGCTGGCACCTGCTGTATAGCTTCAACCAGTGGATGCCCTTGAGTGATATAAACCAAATAACGGCCTAAACTCGCAAAATTATTTAGTGGGTGATCACTAAATAATAGATATAAGTTGCTGCCTAAATCTAAACAAAGACCACTAAATACACTAATAAACAGAAGGTGAAGAAGGTAGGATGAACGTTGGTGATGTGGGTAATAGAACATAGAGCATCTCCTGATTAATTACGCTTTCATTGTGATAATGAAAAGAGCTTGTCATAGTCAGGTGTGGTTTATTAACACCGTGGCAATGGCTTTCATAAGTTCAATGATTTGTTGATGTTTATAGTCTAAGGCAATGAAAAATTGGGATATATAAAGTATGCTTTATGCAAAGCATTACGAATGGTTATATATGGGATCAAGGATGAAACCAAATTTAGATTTGAATTTGCTGGTGGTATTCTTAGAAGTGTATCGGCTTCGTTCCATCACATTAGCATCAGAATCATTAGGTTTAACACAACCTGGGGTAAGTGGCGTATTAAAGCGATTACAATCCCAGTTAGGGACGCCTCTTTTTGTAAGAGAAGGACGTGGGATTAGCCCAACACATGCCGCAATTAAATTAGCTAATGAGATAGAGCCAGCGCTAACGACAGTACAAAGTGCGTTAGGTAATATCGCGGGGTTTGATGTTCAAAATCATCACGCGTTTACGGTTTATGTAAATGAGGTGGTTATGCACACGATTAGAAATAAAATTGAGCTCGACCCAACGATGGGGAATTGCAAAATAAACCTCTATATGACGCCTAATACAGAAGAAGAGTTGCTATCTCAGTTAAGTTTACAGAAAGCAGATTTAGCCATTGATATTGGTTTACGCAGTAATCCGTCTTTTTTCTATCAATCATTTATCGATGATGAAATTGTCGTAGTCTGTCGGAAAGATCATCCCAATATCCAACAGACAATCACGCAAGCGCAGTTTTATGCTGAAAAAATAATCTTCATGCAGAAAAGGCGAATAGACTTACTTGAAATGAATTATTTCTCTGATGAACGCTTTCTGCCAAGAGATTTAGACTGTGAAACCGCATCTATTGTTTCAATCTTAGCATTAGTGTCAGAGAGCAACGCCGTTGCGCCAGTTAGCCGACTCATGGCTGAAAAATATGCCTCATTATTTAACTTACAAATACTGCCATTGCCATTTTCTTCCAAACCTTTCAAACACATTATGATGTGGCATAAGCGTGATGAACATAACTCAGCTAACCAATGGTTGAGAAATAAACTCAGCGAAATATTGTGACATTGTCACTAATTTAGTGAGCGTTTCTTATTACTAGCAAATGTATGAAGACGTCCATAATGACCGAAGATACAGCCACTCGTGAGCTGGTTGACGCTTTCAGAGTTGGGTAAGTATAAATATGGTTCAATGATCACACACTGAACCATATTATTGATGTTTAAAGTCTTATTGCGGTTACTTCAAGCTTGCTAAAATCGTTTCCGCTTTACTCGCTTCAAATTGTTTTGGCTCTTCAACGTTGAGCTGAGTTACCACGCCATTATCAACAACCATTGCATAACGTTGAGAACGAATACCACCAAAGTTAGCAGTGTCCATTTCAAGCCCTAATGCTTTAGTAAAGCTTCCATCGCCATCGCCCAACATCATAATTTCAGATGCGTTTTGCGCTTCGCCCCAAGCTTGCATAACAAAGGCATCATTAACAGATACACAAGCAATAATGTCGACACTCGTTGCTTTGATCTCATCTGCTAGCACGACATAACCCGGTAAATGGGCTTCAGAGCAAGTAGGAGTAAATGCTCCTGGTACAGCAAACAGCACAACACGTTTGTTGGCAAAAAGCTCTGCGGTATCGTGTTTAACCATACCGTCATGTGTGAGTTCACTGAGCACTGCGGCTGGTAATGTTTGGCCTTTTTCGATCATGGTTTACTTTCCTTGTTGTATTAGTTTGAAACAGTGTAGCGAGGATTTTATCTCACGGCTAATTTTGCTGGTGGAGCAATCATTGTCAATGTCATATTCAGATATTTGAAATTTGTTGTCTCGGTAGCAAATTGAACAAAGAAAATAAGCAAAATATCGCGACTGTAATGGAATGCGCATTACTTCACAGACTCACTATTTATAAAACCCTATAAATTATAAATAAAATTTAATGCTTCATATTTAGCTAGCTGCAGTGGAATGGCTGATTCCTAAATTCTTTGGCCTTATATTGTATGGTTATGAAATGCTGGTGGTTGTTAAATATAGAGACTCAATTTGAACATATATCTTGATATTGAAAAGGATTAATACATGAGCTTTTGGAAAGTTATTGGTGGCGCAGCCGCTGGGATTGCGTGTGTAGTGGCATTACCAATTGCAGGACCAGTAGGTGCAATTACTGCAGCAGGTGCAGCGATTGCGGGTGGTGTTGGTGCTGCCGCCGGTGGTGTTGCCGCAGCAATGGACGACAGTGAAGAAGAGGCAGAACGCCGTGGTGAGCGTCGCGCTAACGCTGAACAGGAACTTAAATACAGTAAATTAACGGCTGCGTTTGAAGACGCAAAAAATCGTTTAGACGAAACTGAAAATTATTTTAATTTACTGATCGCAATGGAAGCAGTTGGCCTTGCGTGTGCTAATTGTGATGGTGAAATTTCATTAGAAGAACGCCAAGAGATTGATGAATTTATTGCGGGTGTGTCTTCAAGTGAATTACCAAGTCACGTGAAGCGTAAAATCGAAGATATGGCTAAGAACCCACCAAATGTTAATACTGCGTTTGCATTAGCACAAAAGGTGGGCTTGAATTCATTTGAACTTTACAACGAAATCATCGAAGTGGTGATGCATGCTGATGGTCGTGTTCATGAGAATGAAAAAGCGTTCGAACAAGCATGGAATACATTGGTAAAAGCAGCGTAAGACAGGGCAGTAAAAAATGAGTAGTAGATCGGAACGCTTTAAGAAAAGACAGCAACTTCGCAGTAATTATGCCGAGAAAAGCCATATTAAAGAACTGGCAAATTCTGAAGTATCGCAACAGATGTTAGCCCGTCAGGTTGATCAAGAGTTTATTGATAATGCGCTGTTAGAAAAAGCGCCGATCTACGATCTTAATGTCTCTGAAGCAGAAGTAAAAGCATCATTAAAGATGCTAGATATTGATTTTAATAAAGAAAAATACGATGTGTTGTTTGAATCAAGTAAAGACGTTTTGATCAATCAACTGCTAAACCCACTTAATTTAAGTCGTGCTGACTTAGAAAATGTCGATCGTAATTTTGAATACAATCGTGATGATTACACCAAATCACCAAAGAGTTCTGGTGGTGAAGGTGTATCGTTTGATACACAACGGAAAAAACTAAAGCTGCAATCGACTAACGAGCAGGGGCAGATTAAAGACACGTATACAGGTCAATATCACGATGCATCTGAGATGGACTTAGACCATGTTAAATCGCTAAAAGCCTTTCATGAAAGTGGGGCATATATGTTATCGGATGTTGAGAAACGCCAATTTGCAGCTGATCCTGATAATCATGAATTTACCCATAACAGTTTAAACCGATCTAAAGGTGAAAAGGATCTTAAAGAGTTCTCAGAAACCAATGAACAAGCCGATAAAAGACGCACTAACGCTGCACATACAAGAGCAGAAAAAGCCGCGGAGAAATATGTACCGTCAAATCCTGTTGGTAAAACCGTTTTTGTTGCTAAACGTGGTGCGGTAGATGGTGTAAAAGCGGGTAGCCAACAAGGTTTACAACAAGCATTAGGTGCTTTGTTATCTGAGTTTATTTCTGCCACCTTCATAGAAGTAAAAGATATATTTAATAATGGTTTCAAAGGTAACGCACTGGAAATGTCGTGGGTGGATGCATTGATCTCTCGGCTTAATAACATCAAAAACAAACTGCTTTCAAAATGGAAGAATGTGGCTCAAGCGTTTGCAGCAGGGGCGTTGTCAGGCTTTTTAAGTTCAATCATTACCGCATTACTGAACATGTTTGTACGCACAGGAAAAAACATGGTGCGTATTATCCGTGAAGGCTTTATGTCATTAACCAAAGCGTTAAAAACATTAATATTTCCACCCGAAGGAATGACAGCAAAACAAGCAGCCCATGAAGCAACTAAAATCTTAGCCACGGGTTTAGTGATCACTGGCGGTATTATGGCAGGGGAAGCCATTGCTACTGCATTAGGGACGATTCCGTTTGCTGGCACTATCAGTATGGTATTGACAGGATTACTTTCTGGTTTAGGCTCTCTTTTTGTCGTGTTTATGTTAGATAAACTAGACATGTTTGGTGTTAATGAAGCAGAACGCCATGAGTTTATTATGGGACGTTTAGAATCTCGCATTACTGTCAGTATCGAGCGTTCAGAAACTATCATTAAAGAGCTAGGCTTGAGTTATTAGCGTGATAAAAGAATGAATTAAAGCTACAGGCTTTCATGGAAAGCTTGTGGCTTTTATATTCAATTTGTATTAATAAGAATACATACATTTCTTACTTTCTTTGTGTTCAATCAACACTTTTTGAACAAGAGTATCTCCATCTTTGCTTAAGTTTCTTACCTGAAAACTTAAGAAGTATTGCTGAGCAGCAAATATCCGAATATAACTTGTTTCAACCTGAAGCTAAGTAATCGCAGTTTAAACTTATATCGAGCTTCTATACTTAATCAGGTTATTGAACCTTCAATTGTAGTGGTCAACAAATACTGGCCACAGTTTTACATGCTAAAAACTATAGCGTGTTTTGTGTTGGCTTTACTAAATTTTTAGCTGATTTAACCCTGAAAAGGAACTAAAAGTTATAGGTTGTGCTAATCTTTATAAATCAGTGATTTAGCTGTTAAAAATACCCGTTATGAGCGCGCTATATTTTTCCTATACTCTCTGAGAGGCGGATATTCAATTATGCTGATAAACATTAATGATGACTCCTTGCAAGGTCGTGTAAATAATCCAAATTGTTATATTACTTTCAAACCAATACCACCGTTAAGTAATTGGGTGCAGGAGTTTTGGCAACTTAATGTACCTGATGGTCAGTATTTTTATCGTAGTCTCCCTGATAATTGTGTCGACATCATAATTAATCTTACTTTTCCTGAAGACGCCTTTGTTGTAACACCATTCTGCTCGGCTAAAGTATTTGAGATGACAGGGCCTGTTTCATATTTTGGTATTCGGTTTCGTATATTAGGGCATCAAGGAATAATCCAGGCTCCTTTGAGTCAATGGAGTAATGACGAGAATGTAACAATCATCAGTGACCTATTACCCAAACATTTATTAAGTGCTTTATACAATAACGCTTATCAGGCAATGTCATTTCAAAGACGTTGCGAAATTATTTCTCAAATATTACTTGGTAATATAGGTTCTAGCGAAGTTGATCGTAGATTAATACGCTTTATTTTGTATTGTGATCGAAGCATTACATCTAGTATTGATTTGTCTAATCAACAGTGTTCTGAATTTGGTGTATCAGCTCGGCACCTTCGTCGATTAACTTCACTATATTTAGGACTTTCGCCTAGAGAATTCACTAAGGTTTTTCGTTTTCAGAAAATATTACGCGCGATGAATATGGAGAGTTTCGTCGATGTATGGGCGTATTATTATTATGACCAACCGCACTTTAATCGAGAATTTAAAAATATATCTGGTGTTACTCCCAGCGAGTTTAGGACTATGTCCGCTTTGTACAAGGCAGATTGAATTAAATGAATAATAATATTGTTTTAATAATCTAATCTCAGGAGTAAATAAAATGATAGACGTTGATGCTATGTTCCCCGTAATGGTGACGAGTGATTTAGAGGCAGTAAAGCAGTTTTATGAGACCGCTTTTGGATTTAACGCCGTATTCTATGATTCAAATTTTTACCTTCATTTGGTCTCGCCTAATAATAATATCCAGCTTGGTTTTCTATTGCCAAACGTCGCAAGCCAACCTGAATTTCTTCATCCTATAATGTCTTCTAAGGGGTATGTTATTTCGCTTGAAGTCAAGGATGCTACCTTTGCGTATGCCGAAGCTAAGCAAATGGATCTCAACCTTATAATGGCTTTAAAAGAAGAAGAATGGGGGCAAGTACATTTTATGATTCAAGATCCTGCAGGTTTAAGTATTGACGTCGTTCAACATTTGTAACCTACAGATAATGCGTTAAAAATAGAACAAATAAGAGATATGTACCGATAGCCGACACCTCTCCTTGGTGTGAATCAGTGATTGTAACACTCTAATTTATAATAAAACCTTTTTTAATTCTGAAGCGTGGATGACATTTCGAACAATTATCATGGGTACTTCATGAATGTGTTTTGATCTGTTGTGTAAATATCGTTTCAGATCGTCGGTAGTTAAGGTGTCTGGCTATTTACCCAGTTGATGTTAATGCGACGTAGAGCACGACTATAAGTTTCAATCGTAGCGGGGCGTTTACCTTGCAAGGTGAGATGAGTAAGGTATTGTTCAAAAATATAGAGTAGTCATTGATGAAGCCGAAATTATTTATTTTAAACATGCCATTTGAAGATGGTCCCGGGAAAATGTGGATCTGTTCACACTGTGCACTTATTGAAGGTGCATTATCAGTAAATACGCACTGGGAAGATATGGTGGAAGTTCGCCGTATAGCGTTTCCAAAACCAAGAGAGGAAGTAGTGGATATATTGGGTGAAGAAAACCAATGGCTTCCTGTACTCATACTTGAAAATAATAAGACGATCACTGAACCAACAGAAATTATTAATTATTTAGCAAGAGAATTTAGTGGGGCTGCGGTACACCCATAGTGAGGGTAAAGTAAGCTTAACTAGAAAATAAAAAAGGACTTAAAACAGTTAAATTTTGGTTCCTTCGTCGAATATTTTAGCTAACAATTTTAAGTCAGGATAACTTTTAGATAATGGTGTCTGGGAAAGTAACCATTATTTATTGAAATAAGCAACTAACAAGGCGTTATATGTCAAGGATAATTGATGACTCTTTTAGTGAATACCCCAAAGCCACCATACTATGCTGTTATTTTTACTTCAGTTCGTACTACGGGCGATAATGGTTATAGCGAAACTGCAAATAGGATGATTGAGCTTGCCGCACAGCAACCAGGCTATTTAGGTGCTGAATCAGCAAGAGAAGATCTAGGGATTACAGTTTCTTACTGGCTTGATTTGGAGTCTATTAAAAACTGGAAGGCGAATACTGAGCATCAAGAGGCTCAAAAATACGGTCGTAAGTTATGGTACGAGTCATTTAAGGTTCGAATTTCAAAAGTAGAACGAGACTATGGCATATGACAAATGAGTTATCAATTCAGCCAATTCACCTAATCATTTATTAGGTAGTAAAAATACCGACCTACATCAGGTCGGTATTTTATTTGTATCAGGTTTATTGGCCAGCACAATCAAGCGACATTTTACCATTAGCATCGCGAGTTAGGGTGATAGTTGTACTTGCTTTTGAGGCACCTTTCGGTAAGTAAACTGCACATTTTTCAAAGTTTGGTACAAGTGCTTTATTGATTGTTTTAACTGCTTGTTTTTGGCTATCAACATTGTCACCCGAATAAATGGTAATGCTATCTACTTGTGCCAGCATTTGCTCAGAATGTTTAGCTGGAGCTGCGTGTGCGAAAACAGAAACAGAGCTAAGTGCTAGTAATAGTAATACTTTTTTCATTATATACCTCTAATAATTTAATGAATATTGTGCGTTGGTTCGGTTGCTAATATAGCTATAAAACAAAACTAAATAAATAAAAAATTATCGTAAAACGATAATTAATTGTTGTTAAGTTTGTTATGGATTATTACGGGATTAACTAATATCTTGATTATTATCAATAAATAGTGAATTAGAGTTTTTGAAGAACAAAACCAGAGAGGCGTGTTTTTGCATGTATTTCTGTATGAAAAGTATACATCTTTCTTTTTGGGTATAATTGAAAGGTGATTATCGCTGTTAATTATGAGTAAAGTGGTCATTCATTGCTGAATTATTAACTACTTTGTAACTTACGTAGATAAATAGTATTAACCTAATACTCGTCACTTTTTACATGGATGTGCTGTAATGACTATCTTTCTTGCTGGCTTTTCGCTTGGCTTATCTTTAATACTGGCAATTGGCTCTCAAAATGCGTTTGTATTGAAACAAGGACTTAAGAATCAATACGTGTTTATCATCTGTATTGTTTGTGCGTTGTCAGATGCATTATTGATTAGCTTTGGTGTCGCAGGCTTTGGCGTTATTGTCAGTAAGTATCCAGATATTGAAACTGTGGCGCGTTACGGTGGCGCAATTTTCTTAACGGTTTATGGGCTGTTGAGTTTTAAATCGGCATTGATGACGGATCATGCTTTGCTTATTGATCAAAGAACATCAGGTTCATTATTAAAAACGATACTGACTTGTTTGGCTTTTACGTGGTTAAACCCACATGTGTATTTAGATACAGTCGTGCTACTTGGATCTATTTCTACCCAATATCAACCTTATGAGTGGCAATTCGCGCTGGGGGCTATCACGGCATCTTTTGTGTTTTTCTTTTCACTGGGCTATGGATCGCGTTTATTAGCTCCATTATTTCAGCAGCCTAAAGCATGGAAGGTGTTAGAAATACTGGTAGGGGTAATTATGTTATCTATTGCAGCATCGTTGGCTCTCGGTATTTGAGTCGGTTAGAGTGATTCAAATTACACCGAGAACAGCAATGGGAATAATGGTCGGGTATCAACGATCCATATCAGCCCACACTTGTTATGGCTGCAGAACTGATGGCTTATGTGTTTATTAATGCATGACAGATTTTGAAAAAAGTTGAATCGTGATGATGCCTGCGGCAATAAGGATTAACCCAAGCAAGGCTGGAAAATCGAGCTTTTGCTGATATACAAAATAAGACAGTGTAGAGACTAAAAAGATACCGATCCCTGCCCAAAGTGCATAAGCGATGCCGACATTCATGATTTTAACGACTTGAGAAAGCCCATAAAATGAGATCGCGTAACCAACTAGTACAACAAGGCTGGGAGCGAGTCGGGTAAAGCCTTCAGATGCTTTCATCATGGTTGTTGCAAGTGTTTCAGCAATTATAGAAATAAAGAGTATCAGGTATACATTAGTCATAAAAATTACTCGCTAAATTGTTTTGTGTGCGTCTGATTGCTTGCTGCAAAGAATATTTAAGTGATAACCGTTGATACCAAGGTAATGAAGCTGGTTGAACAATGCTGTGTAACACGCGGCTATAATCCATCGTTAAACCAGGTGTCCATGCCATCATCATTGCACGATGTCGAATTTGAGCTGCAAGCCATAACTCAGGGCTGCACAACAGTTTTAAAAGTGTGAATATACTGCTGCTTTTTTTATACAAGACACCGTCTAATGCCGCTTCTAGTGCATAAGCGGTATTACTTGAACAGTTATTGGAGGTTAAATTATAAATAGGATTTTTATAACAATGATGCCAGAACTGCTTTAATGTTAGTGCGTTATATTGAATAAATTCAATTTTAACATTTGATTCACACCATTCAGCGGCTTCGGTTTTGTAATCCGGTAGGTAACGGCCAAGCACATTATTTTCAGGAGTCGCTTTTAGAGTGCGAATAAACTCAGAAGGTGAGCGATCAATATCTTCTGATGGATATAAACTAATATAACACTCAAATCCTGCTTCTAATGCGGCATGACCGGTAGAAATAACCCCGTTTACATCTGTAGCTGCAATGTAACGATTAATAATGGGGCGAGGAACATGTGGGTTTTCTGCTGACCCCTCTGGTGTCCATATATGTATTGTTAACGGTTGCGTATTATTTCTATTTTCTGTGCTATTTATCGAATATACGCTGTCAGTTGTAGATATATATTCATTTCCACTATTATTTAATAATTGAAAAATAGGGCTGTTGTATTTTAATGAACTGACCTTCATTAGAACAATGATACTTCGAATACTTCCTGTGATCATAATAAACCCAAGAAAGTAAGAAATAACATAATTATAATTTTGTAATAGGAAAATAGAATAAAAGATTTGAATACATCCCCACACGATAGCTCTTTTCCAATGAGCAAAACGAACAACCCAAGCGGATGCAATATTAAAAATACCAACAGAAATATAAGTTAAACCAAAAGTCGCAGATAATAAAATATTGCTAAATTTGATATTTACGAGTGCCGCAATTGCGCAACAAAGGAATATTAATCCTTTGAAAATAAGGATGTTACGGTGCAACCCCAATCCGCTAGGCGCTACGATTAAAGTTGTTAAGCTTTCAAGTAAAAGAAAGTAACTGAAGGAATCAAATACTTTTCCGTCAAGGCCATCAATGAAGATGAGAAGGCCAGCAAATCCCCAAAGGGTGCTGAATCCTAACAGATGAAATATTTTACTTTTTACGAAAGGTGCACCGAAAAGTAGCATCGCTATTTGTAACATGAAGAACCGTAATTTTTTATTTGTGATCTAGCGTTCTAATAGAACTATTAGATAAAGCTAAAAGTAAGATACTTTATAAAACTAATTGATATATTCAAAACGAAGGCGCGGATATTATTACATGGTTGAATGTTAATCAAGGTATTGTTTTATATTACTTATGTGATTCAATAATATAATCTAATATTGTGAGTTGTTACATAATAAGTCAAGTTGTATTTAAATAATATTTTTATAATTCATTAATACATCATTTAAATTTATTCTGGATACTTAGGTAAATGCGATGACATATCGTGGTGGTATTTAAAATAAATCGTTAGAACCTTTAAACAGAGAATATATCTTTATTATCGTAATAATAAATAGAAAGAATGTTAAATAATAATATCTTTTCTTGTATAAAGCCTGACTATAAGAGCGTAGGATGAAGGTAATTATAAAGATAGGGTGCACGTTAGTGCATTAGCATTCAGTATGCAATTAACACAAAAACCGTTAAAAAACAACGTATTACTAATTTCAATCCAAACGCCGCAATTTAAAGGCGATGAAGCAAAAAGTTCATTAGAAGAATTAGCACGCCTAGTGACGACATTAGGCTTTAAAGTTGTTGGCACACAGTCTCAAAAACTAAGCTCAACAAAAAAAATGAGTGTACTTGGTTCTGGTAAAATGGCTGAGATCGCGCAGTTAACTGGAAACCTTGGTGTTATTGAAGACGATGGTGAAGATGATCCTCTTGATGACATTGATTTTATAGATGTGTCACTCGATGATTTACCCTGCGTACTTGCCGATGTTGTGGTGTTTGACTGTGATTTAAGCCCATCTCAATTACGTAATGTGGAAAATCAATTAGGCGTTGAAGTGTTTGATCGCACAGGCATCATTATTGAGATATTTAGCCGTCATGCTCGTACACGAACGGCACGACTACAGGTTGAAATTGCTCGTCTTAATTATTTAGCGCCGCGTTTACGCGAATCCACCAGCGGTAATAAAGAGCGACAAATGGGTAAAGGTGCGGGTGAAACAACGCTAGAGCTTGATCGTCGTAAAATTCGCGATCAATTGGCGGAATTGCGCCGTGAATTAGTCAGCGTTCAAGATGAAATGAAAGGACGTCGAACTCAACGTTCAGAGCTTTTTTGTGTGGCGTTAGTTGGCTATACCAATGCGGGTAAGTCGTCTATGATGCGAGCATTAACAGGTAGTGATGTTGAAGGCGAAAATAAATTATTTGCTACGCTAGATACCACTGTTCGCGCCTTAAAACCAGAAACACAACCACGTATTTTAGTATCAGATACGGTTGGTTTTATTAAAAAATTACCGCACGATTTGGTGGCATCTTTCCATTCAACCTTGGCTGAAGCTCATGACGCTTCCCTATTATTGTATGTGGTTGATGCATCTGATGTGTCATTCCGTTCTCAATTAGACGTTGTTCATGAAGTGCTAAAAGAAGTGGGCGTTGATGGTATAAAAAAACTATTAGTGCTGAATAAATCAGATCAATTAAGTGTTGAGCAGCAACAGGCATTAATGGCTGAATTTCCTGATGCTATGATGACGTCAACCCGTAATCCACTAGATATTACCAAACTTCATCAATACGTTGTCGATGTAGCTCAACACGAGATGATAGAAGAAGAAATCATTGTGCCTTATACCGCAAAAGGGCTGATGGGGGATATTCGTTCGGTGATGAGTGTAACGAAAGAAGAATATGAATATGATCATATTAAGCTGACTGTTCGCTCTAATGAGATTGAACTCGCACGCTTGAAAAAACGGATGTCTGAATACCAAAAGTGACATATGTAGCTTTATATAGAAACTTTATTGAGTGAGCAAATAGCTGTGTGTGTTTGCTTGTTTATAACGATGGATTAAAGTTCTAGATTGATGTTTGAAATCAGTTGGTTGAGCCTTTGCCACAAATGTTGGATGGGATATCAAAAGCAGATAAACCGTGGTTTTTTATGCAAAGTGTTTATGGTTGTTTAAGCTTTGAACAAGCTTAGGGAATAAACGCAAAAAATTAGTGTTTGTACTACTATAACACTTGCTATAAATCTGTATCTTGGTGTAATTTCTCACCACTATTTTTATTTGGAATTATGATCATGCCAAAGGCTAGTGACATTAAAAAATTTGCTGCTGTTGAAATCAACGGTAAAGTAGGTCTTGTTAAAGAAATTAGTAAGCTAACGCCTAGTGGTCGTGCTGGCGCAAGTCTTTACAGAATGCGTATTTATGATGTAGCTACTGGTACTAAATCAGACGTAAGCTTCAAAGCTGATGAAATGGTTAACTTAGCTGATTTCCGTCGTACAAAAGCATCATTCTCTTACATCGATGGTGAAGAGTATGTGTTTATGGATGATGAAGATTACACACCATACACATTCAACAAAGAAGCAATCGCAGAAGAACTACTATTCATCACTGAAGATACGAAAGGTATCGAAGTTCTTACTGTTGATGGCGCGCCTGTTGCTATCGAACTTCCAGCGACAGTTGAACTAACTATCGTTGAAACTGATCCATCAATCAAAGGTGCTTCTGCAAGTGCTCGTACTAAGCCAGCGACACTTTCAACTGGCCTAGTGGTTCAAGTTCCAGAATACATCGCGAATGGCGAAAAAATTAAAGTTAACACGGCTGAGCAAAAGTTCATGAGCCGCGCTGATAAGTAATAGGTTACTTATAATCTATACTGGATAAAACCAGCCTTCACCTTGCTAACTTTTTGTTAAGCAGATGGGCTGGTTTTTTATTGGCTGCATGACGTCACGGAGCAATGGATAGTGCTATATCAAATACGACAAGCAGAAAAATCAGATCTTGCCGCGATATACCAATTAGAGCGTGAGCTATTTGGCAAGCATTGTTATCCTGATTTTTTATTTCGTCAGGCATATGATTGTTGGCCAAGTGGATTATTGGTTGCCGTTTCAGAATGTGAACATGTAGTAGGCTATGTACTCGCAAGCCCAAGCTTTAATAGACAAACAGAAACGCAGAGCGATGCGTGGATATTAGGTATTGCGGTTGCGAATAAGGTGCAAGGGAAAGGTGTTGGAAAAGCGTTGTTGAATAAGGCATTAGCGCTGCTAGCTGATTACAATCGAATTTTATTGACTGTGCACCCAAAGAACACGGCAATAAAGCTATATCAGAGACTAGGCTTTGTAGAGATAGGGCAAGAAGACGATTATTTTGGTTGTGGCTCACCAAGAATTAAGATGTGCTTAAATCGTAAAGAGTAGGCATATATTGTTTAAGTCGCTTGATATCATTTTTCTACGGAAATAAAAAAGGGCATCCAAAGATACCCTTACTTCTTCAACTGTTCGTTGTAGATTAGATGCGCTCAACGTTAGCAGCTTGAGGACCTTTTTGGCCTTGCTCAACGTCAAAAGAAACTTTTTGACCTTCTGCTAGAGATTTGAAGCCTTCACCAGCGATAGCACGGAAGTGAACGAATACGTCAGCACCGCCATTATCTTGAGTGATGAAACCGAAACCTTTCTCATCGTTGAACCACTTAACGATACCAGTTGCTTTAGACATGTGATGTCTCCTGAAATAAATTAATGTGTTACTTATGTACAAAAGAATATTGAAGCGCTTCAGGACAACTGTGTACGTTTGAACAGTGTAACGAAGTTTTTCTTTCACTTTGTTTCATAAATAGCCCTGTTATATAGGACGCTGATATTAAGCCATTTTCGATTTTAAAGAGCAAGTGAGTTACTTATTTATCGCGTTATAATGTGAGCCGCATTACAAAAAAAAAGCAAAGAATATTATGAAATAGGTGTCTTATTAATCAGGCTGGTTAATTCTTATCAGGAATTTTAATAATAACAGGTCTATCAATATCTATAAGTGTGCTCTAATCTTGCATTTTTAACTGGTAAATCACTTTTATGCAGTCGATTGTGAATGTGAGGCGGTAGGGTGGGAATATTAATTATGGATAAAAAAAGGGCCGTGACGACCCTTTTATCAAGTGCTATGTGAACTAACGTAACGTTAGATAAGCAAATAATTATGCTTTTTCAACATTTGCAGCTTGTAGACCTTTAGGACCTTGCTCTGTTTCGTAAGAAACTTTTTGTCCTTCAGTTAGGGTTTTGAAGCCATCGCCAGTAATCGCACGGAAGTGTACAAATACGTCAGCACCGCCGTTATCCTGAGTGATAAAACCAAAACCTTTCTCTTCGTTAAACCACTTAACGGTACCTGTTGCTTTTGACATGTTTTCTCCTGATAAACTTTACATCAAACACTGTGTCGCCAATATCGGGTTACTACGCTATTTGAGCTTGAACACTTCGAGGAAGCTATCCTTGTCCAGATTGCATTGTTGTAAACGAGTACTGGTCTATTTCAAGAGTAGGTGCTGATATGCCATTTGCAAATACAGGAAGGCTTTTTTTGTGGTGGATTTCACAAAAGATACCATTTTGTTATTACAGATTACATATATTGTCTAATTGTCATAATTATTAATTAAAATAGGGGTATTTATTGTGATATATCAAAAATTTGTTGAGCTTTTTGTGTGATATTTAAGCGAGAAACATAAGTTGATGCTCATAGAATCATCATTGAGCATTTAATCATGAGTATTGCTTGAGTTTACGAATGACTTTCTGATATAACGATTTCAGTAATAAACTGAGACTCGACGGTTATGTACTAGGAAGTGCATTATTTCTATCCCTTGCATTAAATCAGTTTCACAAGGTTTTATTTTCAGACTAAGGACTACACATGAACAACATCCTTGAACTCGTTCGTCAAACACGTCGTAAAAACAAACTTAAACGCGAAATCCTAGACAACGATCGTAAAATTCGTGATAACCGTAAGCGTGTTGAGTTGTTAGAGAACTTGATGGATTACATTAAGGCCGATATGAGCCACGATCAAATCGTTGAAATTGTTGAAAACATGAAAGGTGACTACGAAGATCGTGTTGATGATCATATCATCATCAGTGCAGAGCTTTCGAAAGAGCGTCGTGAAGTAAGCAAAGCAGTAAAAGAGCTGAAAAAAGCTGAAATTGCACATAAACACTAATTCTCAGCACTAGAAAGTTGAGAGTGTGCAAAAGACATAGCATGCTTATATTAGTTAAATTAAACCGAGCGTAATGCTCGGTTTTTTTATATCTATCGTAAGTAATAACAATATCTATAGTGCTGGGCTTTTAAATTTTAGCGCTGATTGGAAATATTACTTGAGGCAAAAAATAGCCCGAAACGATTCCTGTTTCGGGCTTAGGGGAATGGCTCTCGTAAGAGCCTTGCGCTAACTGGTTAGTAAATGGAGTATGATTACACTTTCAATGTTAGTTGAATAATGTTTATTTTCCAGTTATTGCATTTAATAAAGTCATCATTAACTATACTTTTTGATGCTAACGATATTTTTACCTTAAATATCAAATAGGTTAGTATCACGAACTAATTCACGAGGTAAGCCATTTTTGATACGGTTGCTCACCCATTTACCAATACCAATAGGGTAATCACGGTAAGTAACAATCACTTCACCTTTGCCTGCTGGTATTCCTGGGCGAATATCGCGTCCCATGAACCATTCTTTAGCTTGTTCAACATTAAGTTCAATAGCGATAGATTCTTTGCCTGTTGCCAGTGTCATTACCGCTTCATGTTGCCAGCGATAGCCTTTCTTGTGCTGTTCTGCGAGCTTAATACCAATACGTTGGAAACGGATTTCACCAATTAAAGTACGTAGCTGAGAAGGGAAAAGCCAAACTTCTTTATCACGTAACCAGACATCATGTTGCTCAGGTAAGGTAATATCTAAATCTTGTTTTAACTGTTGGGCTATCTCTTGTTGCTCTTTGTCTTTAAGCTGAGCAAACGGGAATTTCCCCATCCGTTTTTTTACGCTATCGGTTTCAACAGGTGCCAGCTTACGAATACGTGCGACAAAGAAACCTTCGCTATCAAAGATCTGAGGGTAAACGTGTAGGAAGCCATCTTCTGTGAGTGACTTTTCTGCACCATCGAACAGATCGTTTAGCGATTCAAATTGAACAGCATCACCAAATTTTTCTTTTAGGAAATGACAAACGTCTTGGTTTTCACTTTGGTTTAATGTGCATGTTGAATACACCATAACCCCGCCAGTTTTCAGAGCTTGGAATGCACTTACAATAAGGTTGCGTTGTACTTCGGCAATTTCATCAATAGAAGCTAGGCTCCAATTAGCCATAGCATCTTCATCTTTACGAATTGCACCCTCACCAGAACATGGCGCATCCAATAAGATCGAATCAAAAGATTCTGGTGCCCATGTGCCAAATACACAGCCATCAAAATGGGTCAGTGCTGCATTGTGAACACCACAACGTTGTAAGTTTGAATGGAGTACTTTAATTCGGCTCGCGGCTAACTCGTTGGCAACCAGTGCACCACGGTTTTGCATTGCAGATGCAATTTGGGTGGTTTTAGAACCTGGCGCTGATGCCATATCTAATACACAGTCTAATGCGTCATTATCTTTAAGCAATGCGGTTACTGGCATCATCGAACTGGCTTCTTGAATATAAAAAAGTCCTGCCATGTGCTCTGCGGTATTACCAAGAGAAACAGTATCTTCGTCTTCTCGTTCAATCCAAAAGCCAGTATCACACCAAGGAACAGGCGTTAATGTCCAACCACGATTTGCAACACGCGCTAAGAAATCCTCAACACTAATTTTGAGTGTATTGACGCGAATGCTGCGACGAAGGGGTGTTTTACAACAAGCAATAAATTCATCGATATCTAAATGCTCAGGCATGGTTTGCTTGATTAAATCGATAAATGCGTCAGGGATGTGAATATTCGGATGCAAAGGAAGGATCTCTATTAACTAGCTAATGAGGCTGATTTTATAACAGATTGGTATGAATTGCAGTTTTTGCTAATACAAAGCGTAATAAAGGTTTTTTCTGAATAAAAAAGAGCACCGAAGTGCTCTTTATTTTGTTTGATTTTAGCTGTTAACTCTCAGGAATTGCAGTACGCCATGCTAACCATTTAGGGTTTGCTTCTTTATGTAGTAAGAAGTGTGTTCCTGCTTTAACTTGTGGTTCAAGTGGTTGCTTTTCGGGGGTTGCAAAGGCAATTCCGCCACGTAATAGGCTATCAAATGTACCTGCTTTTATGTTGGCACCTGTAATACCGATATCAACATTCACACCTGAGGTGTTCCAAAATACAGTGTTTTTTCGCACTAAATGGCGGTATTGTTTTTCAAGTTGGGCTTTTATGATGACACGGTCGGCTAAGTCACCGAGTGAAACGTTAACCACTTGTCCAACTTGAATATCACGGTAGAGCAATGGTGTACCTTCGCTAATTGAATCACGCTCTTCACTTTCTAATACTATCGTGACGCGGGAATCAAACAACTCTGCCGAACCAAGCTTAAAAGTATCAGCAAAATAGCCTTTCCCAGGTTGAACAGCAATGTAAGAGCTCAGCAACGAATCCAAGTTTTCACTACCACTTAAGCTGATCTTTGGTTTAACCACCCAAAAGTAGCTATCTGACTTTGCGATTTTTTGAGCGTATTTCGGATATAAACGAGCCTGTATTTTCACGTTGTTTGTATGAAAATCGGGTTCGATGTTAATGATTTTACCAATGGTTACGCCTTGGAACTTGATCTCAGTATTGTTAGAGACAGATCGTGCATCATCGGCTGTTAAAGTTATCAGCTGTCCAAAATGTTGCGCTGAACTTAAGCTTGGGTAAAGCTTGTATTTAGAACCGATACGGTTAGTCACTTGCTTCATGTTATCAAAAGCAATCCCACCTTTGATAAGCGTGGATAGGGGATCGGTCACTAATTTAATACCATTTAATCCTGCTTCTACTTCGATACCTGAACGGTTCCAGAATACGGTGTGGTTAGTGATCAAATGACGGTATTTTTTCTCGATATTTAATTTAATGCTCACACCGTTATCTTTCAAAGCAAAGTCACTCACTTCACCTACTTGTAAGTTACGGTAAAGTACTGGACTACCTTCAGATACGGGGGGTAACTTTTCAGCAAATAAACTAATGCTGCTATAGCCTTTCAGTTTTTCATCCGCAAGATCGGCAAGACTTCGGTTTTTAAATAGGGTGTAGCTTTTGTTTATTTTTTTGCTACCGATAGAAGTGAAGCTAATCGCACTGCTGATTAATTGATCGGCTGGCGGAATAGAAACATCAATACCTTTGCTCGAAATGCTGGCATCGACACCACCATCAACGAAGAATCGACTACCACTTCTGATCAAATGGGTGTACTCAGGTTGAACTAAGACATCAAAGCTTACACGCTCACCGGTTAATTCAACGTTAGTGATTCGCCCGACATCTAATCCCTTAAAGCGTAATTTGGTGCCACGTTTAATACCAAAACTTTTATCAGCATACAGTTTGAAGGTTGCTACACCGGGTTGTTGCTCTTCTAATGTGTCACGGGTAATAGCTGTAAATTGACGTGAAGTTTCGCCTTTACCCGGTATTAAACGTAAGAAATTGCCTCGTACAAGATTGCCGATATTCTTAACACCATTAAGTGATACTTCAGCTTCTTCGAGTAATAAACGAGAGCCGCTATTTAAGTACTCACGCATGCTAGGTTCAATCGCGGCATGTGCGATAATCTTGTTGGTTTTTTCATCAAGGCTTACATCGGTGATTTTACCGATCTGTAAGCCACGATACATGATTGGTGAACCTGAATCGCTAATATCATTGTTATCTGGCAAGGTTATCGTGATAGCAATACCACGACCGGCCGTATTGATATCGGGGTAGAGCTTAAACAGATGATTTGCTTCAATGACTTTACCTTTATCTGGTGAATCAAATGCAATAGCACCTGCGATTAATGCTGACAGGCTTTCAAACTGCACATCAACACCGTTGAAACCGATATCCGCACGCATGCCACTAACATTCCAGAAACGGCTTTTATCAGTAACAAGGTTGGCATACTTGGGTTTGATTAGTGCATCAATAAGGACTTCTTTTTTGTTATCACTAAGGGTGTAATTGAAAACCTCACCGACTGGGATCTTCTTATAAAAAATTTGCGAACCAATACTGATCGATCCAAGATTCGGTGCTTTTAATTGCAGCTTTAAGCCATCTTCTAATGGCGTATCTGCAGGTTGGTTTTCTAATGCTGTAAATTTCGTAGCTTCAGGACCATCACCGGGTAATAACGCAATGTAGTTACCAGAAACAAGAGTATCTAAGCCTGATATACCCGTTATAGATGCCTTAGGTTTGACTAGCCAGAATCGGGTATTTTTACGAAGAATGTTTACCGCTTCAGGATAAATGTCGGCAGTAACGTAAATACTCTTAAGATCTTTTGATAGGCTGATATCACGTACAATACCCACTTCAAGGCCTTGATAACGAATAGTCGTTCTTCCAGCGACTAAACCCACGGCATCGTTAAAGTGGATTTGAATACGTTCACCGGCTTCGTTAACTGATTTATACAGTAACCAACCAGCAAGTATTAATGCTAATAGCGGCAACAGCCACAGCGGTGATAACCCCCGATCACGGCGAATTTTCACCTTTTTGGGTTGTTCGTTATTTGGATCGTTGTTCATAATTGTCCCATATCAGGCGAGAATCTAAACTTTCTGCTGCTAACATTGTTAATACTACCACGACGGCAAAGGCAATTGCCCCAGGTCCCGGCGTGAAATCAAGAACTTGCCCACGGTCGATTAATGTGACCATGATGGCGATAACAAAAAGATCCATTACCGACCATTTACCTATCCAGTGTACGGCACGAAATAGTCGCATACGTAATAGGTGGTGTGTTTTTCGTTTGAACTGTACGGCTAAAAGGATATAAGCCAAACTTAGAATTTTCGCGACAGGGACAACAATACTGGCAATAAAGATGATTGCTGCGATACCTGTCATTCCCGTTCTGACGAGTTCAGCAACACCTGAAAAGATAGTATCTTCAATACGCTTACCGTTATTCATGAAAATTGAAATGGGATAAAGGTTAGCAGGCAAGATAAAAATACTTGCTGAAATTAAATATGCCCATGTTTTTTGAATAGAATGTGGAATGCGATCGTGTAATGGACTATTACAGCGGCGGCAATGGGTCAGGTGTTCTTGCGTTAAATGACAGGTCGTACAAAGTGTGTCTAAGTCATCACTAATATGTTCATTTTCAGGTTGCCACGCATCCCAATAACGACGAACACTGATACGAGTCAGTAACACGAGAAATAATATCTGTAAGGTAATGAGACAGTACAGCCCAAGACCGATATTAATCTCTGCGACTTCTTGGACTTTAAAACAAGCAATGGCGAGGCTAACTAAAAAAACATCGAGCATCACCCATTGCTTTAAATGGTGAAGAACCCATGTTGATGCTTTAAATAGAGTAAAGTGACGAAATTTAAGGGAAAATTGGGCGCTAAAAACCGCCCCTATGACTAATAGCGGGGCAATAACGCTACAAAATAAGATTAATGCGGCAACGCCAGGAAAATTTTCTGAAAGTGTGATGGCGCCAGATGGAAGTGTCGCAGGGATCATCTGTCCGAATAATCGTATTGTGATTAACGGTAAAGTAATGGTTGGAATAAAAAGGATTAAACCCGCTGCGGCAATCGCCAGTTCTGCATTAAATCTTGCTGTTCCCCCACGATATAAACGTGTTTGGCAACGGGGACAGTAAGCACTGTGTCCTTGTTGAGCCACCTCAGGGAGCACGAGTAAATTGCAACCGGGGCAGCGTCTGGCCGTTGACATAGTACGTTGTTTCCTTTGCAAAAGAGCGAGATATAAAAACGCTCACGAAATAAAAATTCACACGTTTGTAAAAACATAGTGAATGATAGCCCATGAGCGTCAAGGATGGGTACTATATTATTTTGTACCGATTCTTGCTACTGGAAGTTGTTGATCTGTTTGTTCAACATCATTATTAGGTGATTGAATTGAACCGTAAAGTGTTCGATATAACCCATGTTGACTCACTAACTCAGTATGTGTACCTGATTGACTGACTAATCCATCTTCTAAGACATAGATTAAATCAGCTTGTTTAACGGCAGATAAACGGTGGGCAACAATTAAGGTGGTTTTATCTTTTAAAAAACCATTCAGCGCTTTATGAAGTGCAGCTTCTGTTGAAGTATCTAACGCTGATGTTGCTTCATCTAAAATAACAAAGTCAGGGTTAGATAAGATCATACGGGCAATCGCTAAACGTTGACGCTGACCACCGGATAAACGAATACCTTGTCGACCAATTTCAGTGTCTAGGCCATGCGTTAACCGCTCTGTCATGTCTGTAAGTTGAGCAATGTCTAATGCATTCCAGAGTTCATCATCAGTATATTCACCACCTAATGTTAAGTTATGACGTAATGTATCGTTGAATAAGACGGGCTGCTGGAGCACAACAGCCATACGTTCGCGAAGAGATTCATAACTGACCGCCTCAATCGGGTGACCATTAATAAAAATATCACCTGATTGCTTTTGGTAAATGCCAAGCAGTAATTGAATTAAGGTTGATTTACCGCCGCCTGATGCACCTACAAGAGCAACACGTTTTCCTGCAGGGATATCAATATTTAAACCTCGCAGCACTTGTTTATCATTGTCATAAGAAAAACGGACATTTCTTACTTTAATATCCAGTGCTTCATTGTGATTAAAGGGATAAACGGTAGCGGTAGGGCGAACTTCTTCTTCTAAATCTAACAGCGTATTTAAACGCTGCATGGCCGCAGATGCACTGTACCAAGAAAATTGAATCCCCAATAACTCTTGTACAGGCCCAAGCATGAACCATAAGTAACTAAAGACAGCCAGCATTTCACCGATAGATAAGCCACTGAAAAGCACCATTAACATTGCAGCGGCGCGAAATACTTCAAAACCCGCCAAGAATAATAAGAAAGAGATGCGTCCTGCCGCTTCTGATTGCCATGCAAACTTATCAGCACTGTGGCGTATATCATTTGCGTGCGATTTTAGTTGAGCTAAAAATTCACGCTCACGATTAGATGCGCGCAATTGGTATATGCCATCTAATACTTCGACTAAACGTTGTTGGAATTTTTCATAAGATTGATTTTCTTGACGCTTGAGGTTTTTAACGCGGTTACCCATCATTTTTGAAGCGTAAACAACAATAGGGTTAATGATGAGAATAAATAGCCCGAGTCGCCAATCTAACCATAATAAAACGCCAGCAGTACCAACAACGGTGAGCAAGCCGATAATAAAACGACTTAACGTATCTCCGACAAACTTATCGATAGTCTCAACATCAGTGACAAGATGCGAAGTAATGCCGCCACTGCCTTTTTCTTCATATTGGCGCATGCTAATACGCCCTAATTTATCCAATAAATGCTGACGTAAATTAAAGGTGATCTCTTTTGATACCAGTGTGAATTGGCGGCTTTGTAAAATGTTCAATGCTTGGCTTACGGTACGCATTAAGACAACTAAAAATAACACTAATAAGATATAGCCAGTAGGTGATTGCCATTGTTCGGGAAGAAGGTGGTTTAAATATTGGATCCCTTCAGCTGGTTTATGGAGTAATACTTCATCGACCATTAATGGCATAAGTAATGGAATTGGTACGCTAATCAAGGTGGCAATAACAGCAATAATATTCGCGGTGATAAGGCGGGGACGATGTTTTTTAGCTTGAATAAAAAGCCAAGACCAATTAATCATAGTGGGGAATGAATGCTTCACAGTGATAATGATTCCTATTATTGTTAAGTGTTTCCATTTTAACGATTATGTAAGGCGTATGCTATGGAAAATACAGGTTCTTTTTATAACCGTCTGACACTTCAAGCTTTAGCGATAGTTGAAGGTGAATCAGATCTCATTGCCAATCTCTCTAATATTAGTGCGTTGTTGAATATGGAGTTAGAGAACATAAATTGGGTTGGCTTTTATTTATTAAAAAATGATGAGCTCGTACTTGGTCCATTTCAAGGAAAACCTGCTTGTGTTCGTATTCCTGTCGGTAACGGGGTATGCGGTACGGCAGTAAAAGATAACAGAGTCATCCGTGTTGATGATGTTCATGCCTTTCCTGGGCACATTGCTTGTGACGCAGTTAGTCAATCTGAAATCGTTATCCCATTAAATATAGGGGAAAAATGTATAGGTGTACTGGATATTGATAGTCCAGATTTGTCAAGATTTGACCAAAATGATGAACAAGGTCTAGTTTCTTTGGTTACAGAGCTACAAAAAGTACTCTAATTTCATGCTTTCGGTGGTTTTTCCTTATTAGGTAATTATAATAGCCCCACTATTTCTTTTTGAACAAAGCACTAATAACGAGCAAATCTCGTTTATGTCAGGAAAGTCCATGGAAAACTCTGAAAAGTTAACGAACAGTAAAGAAGTTATTGCATATATTGCTGAGCGTTTCCCAAAATGTTTTACTATTGAGGGTGAAGCTAAACCACTTAAGATCGGTATTTTTCAAGATCTTGCTGAGCGCTTAAGTGATGATCCAAAAATCAGTAAGACTCAACTACGTACAGCATTACGTCAATACACATCTTCCTGGCGTTACCTTCACGGCGTTAAAGCTGGTGTAAGTCGTGTTGATCTTGATGGAAATGAGTGTGATGTACTTGAGCAAGAACACGTTGATCACGCACTTAAAGCCTTAGAAGAAAGCAAAGCAAAAGTACGTACTCGTCGTAAAGAGCAGGCTATCGCTAAAGCAGCTAAAGAAGGCGATGCGAAAAAAACTCGCGCAAAAACTGCTAAACCTAAGAACATTAAGCCAAAAACGGCTAAAGTTAATAAGAAGCCAGTTGAGACTACACCTGTACTAAAAGCTGACGAAGTTATTGTTGGTAAGAACGTACAAGTGAATATGGGCTCAGGTAACATGCCGGCAACTATTGTCGAAATTAACAAGGACGATGTGCGTGTTCGCTTAAATAACGGCTTAGTAATGGCTGTTAAAGCGGAGCACCTGCGTTCATAAAGGGAGAATGCGCGACGCATGAATTGTCGATTCCGTTTCTCACTGATTGCTGCCGGCATGATGCTGGCAGCTTCAGCGCAAGCCTTAGAGGCTAAGTATTCATTAAGTGATTTGCCGCAACTTGCACCAGAGCAGCAGCACGCAACTGCGAGTAAGAGGGTAGCGTCACGCTTTACCCGCTCTCATTACAAGCATTTTTCACTTGATGATAAATTCTCTAGTCAGGTATTCGATCGTTATATCGAAATGCTCGACTATAATAAAAGCTTTCTAACTGCTTCTGATGTAAAGCAATTTGAACGCTGGCGAAATCAGTTTGATGATCAATTGAAATCTGGTGATACATCGGGTGCATTTGATATTTTTAATAAAGTCCTTCAACGTCGTTTTGACCGTTATCAGTTTGCGATCTCGCAATTAGATACAGAGATTAAATTCGATAAAGATGAAGACTTTGTTATTGATCGCTCTGAACTTGAGTGGCCAGAAAATCAAGCTGAGTTAAATGAAATTTGGCGTAAGCGTGTGAAATACGATGCGTTGAATTTAAAGCTGGCAGGTAAAAACTGGAAAGAAATACAAGAAACACTAGGTAAACGTTATAACAACGCCGTTAAACGTTTAACGCAAACCCATAGTGAAGATGTATTCCAGTTATACATGAATGCTTTCTCGCGTGAAGTTGATCCTCACACTAGTTATCTATCTCCTCGAAATGCTGAGCAGTTCCAATCAGAAATGAACCTTTCTTTGGAAGGGATTGGAGCAGTGCTGCAAGTGAAAGATGATTATACGACGATTCAATCCCTTGTTGCTGGTGGACCTGCTGCGAGCTCTAAAAAGCTGGCTGCGGGTGACCGTATCATTGGTGTTGGTCAAGATGGCGAAAAAATTGTAGATATTATTGGCTGGCGTTTAGATGATGTTGTCCAATTAATCAAAGGTCCGAAAGGCAGTAAAGTGATTCTTGATGTTTTACCTGAAGGTAAGAACAGCAAGAGTTACACTGTCACTATTGTTCGAGACAAAATTCGTCTAGAAGATCGTGCCGTTAAATCGGAAGTGAAAACTGTTGAAGGCAAGAAAATTGGTGTGATTGAAGTACCAAGTTTCTATGTCGGTTTATCTGAAGATACCAAGAAAGAATTGGTTAAGCTTAACGAGCAGAAAGTTGATGGTGTCGTTATTGATCTTCGTAACAATGGCGGTGGTGCATTAACTGAAGCGACAGCATTAAGTGGTTTATTTATTTCAAGCGGGCCTGTTGTTCAAGTTCGTGATAGTTATGGTCGCGTAAAAGTAAACAGTGATTCAGATAATCAAGTTTTCTTTAATGGGCCGTTAACTGTTCTAATTAACCGTTATAGTGCATCGGCATCTGAAATATTTGCTGCGGCAATGCAAGATTATGGTCGAGCAGTGGTGCTTGGTGAACAATCATTTGGTAAAGGTACTGTGCAGCAGCATCGTTCTTTAAACCATTTATATGATTTATTCGATAAGCCACTGGGTCATGTACAATATACAATTCAAAAGTTCTACCGTATTAATGGTGGTAGTACTCAGAATTTAGGTGTTGTGCCTGATATCTCTTTCCCAACAGCAATTGATCCGTCTGAAACCGGTGAAAGTGTAGAAGATAATGCATTACCGTGGGATAGTATTAAACCGGCTAAATATCAACAACTTCATAATTATTCGTCAATTCTTCCTAAGTTAAATGAAGAACACCTTGCACGAATTAAGAATGATATGGAGTTTGGTTTCATTAATGAAGATATCAAAACCTATAAAAAGGAAAAAGATATCAATAGAATTTCATTAAATGAAAAAATGCGTTTAGCTGAGCAAGATAAACAAGATGCTGATCGATTGGTACGTTTAAATAAGCGTCAAAAAGTACTCGGTAAAAAACCGTTTGCTGATTTAGATGCAGTACCAAAAGATTATGAAGCACCTGATGCATATTTGGATGAAGCCATTGGTATTACCGCTGACTTAACCAAGATAAAATCATCGTAGTTTTCTGATAGTATCCAGCAACACATAAATAAGCGCTCCTTCATGGGGCGCTTTTTTATTTCTCTTTGTTACTGTAATAATCTCATAAATAAGACTTGTTGCATATTTAAATGTGATCTGTCGCATATTTTTCATCGCAAAATAGCTTTACCAACTAGTTTTAAAGTACATGCACTTTGTTCTAGTAACAGGGGAAGCCTATGAAAAAACTATTCTTTATTACCGTGTTATTCTTCTTTAGCGCATTTAGCCGCCCAATCATTGCCGACGATATTACGGAGTTTGACTATCCATTTTTATTAGGTAATTGGTATTGGTTTAGCTCAACAGAAGCCGGTGTAGAAAGTGAAGGTGAAAGTTATCGTGCAATGCATGTGATGTTTAAATCTGACTATGTATTTGCAATGCGTTTACTTCGTATTGATGGAAAAATAGAACAATGGTCAGGTGAGTATGATATTGACGAAACCAATATTACTTTTGTCACCGAAGGCGAAGAAGATCAAATGCATACTTATATGCTTAGTTATAATCAGTTCGTGTTAGATGGTGCAAGATTTACTAAGTTAGCCCCTGAAAATCTACCAGGTAATTGGAAAACTTCAATGATATCAGGTTCTGATGTTGACCACAGTATTTCTGAACTTTCACTCACGTTACGCCCTGATTTTTTATTCTCTGCTGAAGTCTCAAATGATCAAGGAAAATCAAAAGAGCATCGTGGTATTTATTATATTGAAGATAACCAACTGGTTTTATTATATGAAGATGGGCAACACGATTCTGAATTTGAATTAAGTAGCAATGACACGCTAACGTTAACGAATACTCATTTTGGAATGGAAGCGATATTACAACGAGAATAATTTTTATTAATGTAGCGACAATGCTAGTGGTGAAAGGGAAGGTCATTCCATAATTTTTATAATATCAACAAATATAGCATTGGTTATGATGTGCAAACAAAAAGGCGAACAAGATAACTTGTTCGCCTTTCTAATTTGAAAATAGATGAAGTTTTATTCGTTAGCGAGATTAAATGCAGTACGAAGCTGATCTAAATAGTCTTCATCCCGACAGATGCTCTTACCGGGTTCGTCTGAAATTTTTGCTACAGGGCGACCTTCGCATTCAGTTAGTTTCAACACAACATTCAATGTTTTTACATTTGGTAAATCACAGGTTAGCTGTGTGCCAATGCCAAAACTTACGTTTATTTGGTGGTTGAAATGCTTAAAGATGTTCAGTGCTTTATCAAGTGTAAGGCTATCAGAAAAAACCAGTGATTTTGTTTTTGGGTCAATGCCTAATGATTTGTAATGTGCAATGGCTTTTTCACCCCAAGAAATAGGATCACCACTATCATGGCGTAAACCAATGAAACGTTCAGATAAACGTTTATCAAAGTCACGTAAGAAAGCATCCATATTGATACAGTCGGTGAGCGCAATACCTAAATCGTTAGGGTATTCTTGTAGCCAACGATTTAATGCTAATTGTTGAGAATCAGCAAGCTCACCGGCTAATTGCTGATGGCCTTGGAACCATTCGTGAGCTTGAGTTCCAACCGGTGTTAAATTACGAGTATATGCAAGATAGTAGTTCGAAGTACCTTTGAACTCTGGCATGTTTTCTTTTAAGTAATCAACAACTTTATGATGAACGGCTTTAGAAAAACGGCGGCGAGTGCCAAAATCTACCAGCGAAAATTCACTTAAATCTGTATCTTGTGCATTGTGGTAGAAGCGTGAAATTTTTTCTTGTAATTGTTTAATGGCATCTTCGGGCGTAGCATTTGGATATAAGTGTGCACAGCGCACTTCACAAATAATTGCGAGAAGAGGAACTTCCCATAAGATCACATCCAACCATTTACCACGAATGATAATAGATAGCTGTTCACCAGAATCATCAACACAAACATCATCTGCATTTAGTTGAAAATTTCGTAAATACTTAAGATAGTCAGCACTGAAAAAAGTTAATGTTGATAGATAATTGATTTCATCGTCAGCAAAAGAGAGCGCTGCGATGTTTGCGATTTGATCTTTGATCTCTTGAGAGTACGGGCGCAGATCTTCGTCGCTTCGGCAGTGGAATTCAGCCACTGCTTCAACGTCTGGGTATTGATGAAAAATTGCCTGTTGCATATGCAATTTATACGCATCAGTATCAAGCAGGGAGTTGATAACCCCAATATTGTGTTGGTTATTATTCATATCTGGCTGTAGATACTTATTAGAAGTGATAATAAATCTATCTGTAACGTGATTTTATTATTATTCAATGGGTTATATTATTGAAGATAAATAAAAAATAGAATTTATTAATGCCTTAGGTTACGACTGATTGTGAACTAAGATGTGATGTTCGTCAAGTATAACCATTCTCATTAGGCTTTATAGACTCATGAAGTTTACTTACTAAATATATAGCTTACGCATTATTTATGAGTTTTTAATTCTCTTATCGTTACGAGCAATATATAAACTATAGCTTGACGGGGAGTTTATTCATTAATACTGAGTGTTTTAAAAGTTTTCTAGTGTTTGGCAGTTAACTACTCATACTTTTCCGGGATAAATAATAATTATTAATAGTGAGTAAAACAGTATTTCTTTATTTAAAAATTGTACTTTACATAGAACAATTGATTAATTTATATCCAGAAAAGGCTGAGGTTAGATATGTCGATTGAAATTTGATTTATTTTTAATCGTTTAATTGCGAAAACTAAGAAATTGACCGTTAAAGATAAAACTATCGGATATATTTGATATTAATTCTTGTTTGAACGTTATAGTATCAAACTATGAAAATTGTTTGTCGTTCTATTAACACCTGTCTATTGATGCAAGGTTTGGTAGAGCCTTTATAAAAGGAAATATAATAATGACAGAGCAGGCATTTTTACAACCTACTGCTAAATATCGTTCCGATTATCGTCAACCGGATTACACTATTACAGATATCGATTTAACGTTTGACCTTTTTGACACCAATACAACGGTGATAGCGCAAAGCAAGGTTATTCGTATTAGTGATAACGATGATGCCCAACTTGTACTTGATGGTGATGAACTTGCCATTGTGAGTATTTCTGTCAATGGCAAAACATGGACGTCATATATTCAAGAAGGCAGCCACTTAACTTTATCAGATCTGCCTGCTCAATTTGATTTAACGATCGTTACAACCGTTAATCCAGAAGCAAATACTGCATTAGAAGGGCTGTATAAGTCGGGGGGCGGTTTCTGTACTCAATGTGAAGCAGAAGGTTTCCGTCGGATTACTTATTATCTTGATCGTCCAGATGTACTGGCTCGTTTCACAACTAAGATCATTGCGGATAAAGCAGCATTCCCTTATTTACTTAGTAATGGTAACCGTATTGCTGAAGGTGACTTAGACAATGGTCGTCACTGGGTACAATGGCAAGACCCATTCCCAAAACCTTCATACCTCTTTGCTTTAGTGGCAGGTGACTTTGACGTTTTACGTGATAACTACACCACAATGAGTGGTCGTAACGTAGAGCTCGAAATCTTCGTTGATAAAGGTAATCTTGATCGCGCAGATTACGCCATGACTTCATTGAAAAACTCAATGAAGTGGGATGAAGAGCGTTTTGGTCTTGAATATGATTTAGATATCTACATGATTGTGGCCGTTGATTTCTTCAACATGGGCGCCATGGAAAACAAAGGCTTGAATGTTTTTAACTCTAAATTCGTTCTCGCTAACCCTAAAACAGCAACGGATACTGATTACCAAGGTATTGAAGCTGTGATTGGTCATGAATACTTCCATAACTGGACAGGTAACCGCGTTACTTGTCGTGATTGGTTCCAATTAAGCTTAAAAGAAGGTTTAACTGTATTCCGTGATCAAGAATTCTCATCAGATCTTGGCTCTCGTCCAGTAAATCGCATTGCCAATGTTCGTATTGTACGTGGTCCACAGTTTGCTGAAGATCGTGGCCCAATGTCGCACCCAATTCGTCCTGAAAAAGTGATTGAGATGAATAACTTCTATACATTAACAGTGTATGAAAAGGGTAGCGAAGTGATCCGTATGATGCATACCTTGCTAGGTGAAGCAAATTTCCAAGCAGGTATGAAGCTGTACTTTGATCGCCATGACGGAACAGCTGCAACTTGTGATGATTTTGTTCAAGCAATGGAAGATGCATCAGGTATTGATCTGTCTCGCTTCCGTCGTTGGTATAGTCAAGCAGGAACGCCAGTTGTTACAGTTGATACGTCATATGATGCAGACACTAAGTGTTACAACGTCACTATAAAGCAGCACACAGCCCCAACAGCAGGGCAAGAAGAAAAGCTACCACTTCACATTCCGTTTGATATCGAACTATATGATAGCAAAGGTGAGGTTATTGCACTTCAATCAAATGGTATGCCTGTTCACAACGTGTTAGATGTAAAAGAAGCAGAGCAAACTTTCGTATTTGAGAATGTTGCGGAACAGCCTGTGATGTCGATGCTGCGTGAATTCTCTGCACCTGTGATCTTAAAATATGATTACTCAGATCAAGAGTTGATCTTCTTGATGATCCACGCGCGTAACGAGTTTGCACGCTGGGATGCTGGCCAAATGCTATTAGCGAAATACATTCGTAACAATGTGGCAGCTGTTCAAGCTGGTGAGTCAGTTCAATTACCTGAAGCGGTTATTGATGCTTTCCGTGGCGCATTATTGGATGAAAATCTTGATCCTGCATTTATTGCTGAAATGCTAACACTGCCAAGCGAGAATGAAATCGCAGGCTGGTACAAGCAAGTTGATGTTGATGCAATCAATAAGGTTGTTGGTGCGTTAACTCAGATTTTAGCGACAGAAATGGAAGATGAATTACTCGCGATTTATCGTAGCTTAGCGCAAGGCGAATACAGTCTTGATCATGATGCTATGGCTAAACGCGCATTGCGTAACAAGTGTTTATCTTATCTAGCACACACAGCGCTAGGTAATGATTTAGTGATTGCACAATATGCAGCTGCTGACAACATGACTGATACGATGGCTGCTATGTCTGCTGCAAATAATGCGCAATTAGCTTGTCGCGCAGTACAAATGTCAGACTTTAGTGATAAGTGGACTCACGATGGCTTGGTTATGGATAAGTGGTTCATGCTACAAGGCACAAATCCTGCTGATAATGCGTTAGAAAATGTGCGTAATACTATGAGTCACGCAGCGTTTAGCTTGAAAAACCCTAACCGCACGCGCAGTTTAGTGGCGAGTTTCTGTGCCAATAACCCAGTGCATTTCCATGCGAAAGATGGTTCTGGTTATGCGTTCTTAACTGAAATTCTAACGGCATTAAATACCAGTAATCCACAAGTAGCTTCACGATTAATTGAGCCGTTCTTAAAGTATCGCCAATACGATGAAACACGTCAGCAATTAATGCGTAGCGAGCTTGAGAAGTTAGCGGCATTAGATAACTTAGCAAAAGATCTGTTTGAGAAAGTGCATAAAGCGCTTGAACAATAAATCATAATTCGCTAAATAATAGAGCCAAGTACCTTATTACTAAACACTTTCTATGAGGGAGTGTGTAATGGGGACTTGGCTTTTTCTATATTGGGCTATTGAACGAATAACGAGATAAAAGGGATTATGCGAAGCTTTACTTTTCGAGTAAATATTAGTTATCAAGTTTTCTTACAACACTATTCTGGTGCAGCAAGTAGTGCTGTTGTGGTGACAGAGAATGGATTAAAACTTCAATTGCCCGCTGTGCGTTTACGTCCGTATTTAACGCAAATGGGTGTACGAGGGCGTTTTCAAGTTGCTGTCGATGATAATAATAAACTGACTACATTAACTAAATTGTCTGATTAGTGTTTACATCTCTTATCATAGCTAAATTGTTATCATGTATTTTATTTGAAACTCGGACAGAAAATTGCATACCTATACTTACCTAAGGTAGTAAAAGTTATGGGATTTTCTTATGAATGCACCAGACAATGTGGTTCCTGTATTACTTGAAAAAGTATATGGCTTAATAAAATCCAAAGTTGATAACACCCAGCAACCTTTAGTTGATGTGTTTGCTAAAAGCCTATTAAATCAATTGGCTGAAGATGATTTATTACAACGTAACGAATCTGATTTATATGGTGCTGTGCTGAGCCTATGGCATCATCTGGTTAAAAATAATCCGCAACAAATATCCGTTCGTGTGTATAACCCCACATTAAGTCGCCATGGCTGGAAATCTACCCATACCGTGGTTGAGATTGTTATGCCAGATAAACCCTTTTTGGTTGATTCTGTACGTATGACGTTAAATCGATTAGATATTACTAGCCATTTAATGCTGAATGGTCCTTATTATTTTGAGCGCGACAAAAAAAATAACATCGTTAAGGCGTGCGGTGATAAGGGGGATCTACAGACACTTTTTCATATTGAAGTAGATCGTCTTACAAAAAATGATCAAATGGCGATATTGCGAGATGAACTTGAAGCGGTGCTTAAAGACATTGAATTAGTGGTGAATGATTGGCAATGGATGCAAGATAAAATGCATCAAATTATCAAAGGGCTAAGAACAGAAAAATTACCTGTTGAAAATCAATACTGCGAGGAAGCGATTGAATTTCTTGATTGGGTTGCCAATCATAATTTTACCTTTATGGGTTATCACTGTTACGACCTAAAGCCGATAAAAGGTGATTATCAATTGAGACCAACGCAAGAGGCCGGGCTTGGTCTACTTAAAAAGCCGCGCCATGCACGACCACTTAATTTATCCAGTTTACCTGAATCAGCGCGTATTGAAGCGCAAAAGCCCGATCTGCTTATTCTCACCAAAAGTAATGCTAAATCTCGTATTCATCGCCCCGCTTACATTGATTATATCGGTATTAAACGATTTGACAGTAAAGGTAATGTTATTGGTGAACATCGCTTTATTGGTCTATATGCGTCAACGGCTTACCATCAAACAGCAATGAACATTCCATTGATCCGTAATCGGGTAAAACGAATACTCAACGCCAGTGGGTATTCGGAAGGCTCTCATTCTTGGAAAGCGCTCAATAATGTATTAGAAACTTATCCCAGAGATGAACTTATTCAAGCAAAAGAAGAGGAAATGCTTGAGGTGGGAGTAGGCGTAGTACGAATGCAAGATCGTGACATGCTGCGATTGTTTGTAAGGCGGGATCCTTTTGGGCGTTTTTTTTCCTGCATGGTCTATGTTGCCAAAGAGCGTTATGACACGGAGCTTAGGCGTAAGATCCAAAGTGTTTTAAAAGACTATCTTGGTTCATCACAAACTGTTGAGTTCACAACCTTTTTTTCTGTGAGTCCATTAGCTCGTACGCACTACATCGTTAGGGTAAAGAACAATAATTTCGATGTGGATGTTAAATCGATAGAGCATAATTTAGTTGTCGCTGTTGCCTCGTGGGAAGATCGTTTAACCCAGTCATTAGTGGCTAACTTTGGCGAAAGCAAAGGGATCCCAATTGCCAAAAATTATGCGCGTGCTTTTCCTCGATCTTATAAAGAGCAAATGCTACCAGGCTCTGCAGTAGCAGATGTTTTACAGCTAGAAGGGCTGAATGAAGATAATAAATTAGGCATGTTATTTTATCGTCCACAAGAGGAATCCGCCGACTCATCGATTGTAAAATTGAAGCTTTTTCACCGTAATGAACCGATTCATTTATCTGATGTTATGCCAATGCTTGAAAATCTAGGTTTGCGGGTCATTGGTGAATCACCATATCAAGTGATCACTGCGGATGGTGTCGTTAATTGGATCTTAGATTTTGCGATGTTACATCATGTTAGAAATGGATTTGACCTATCAGAAGCAAGAGATCGTTTTCAAAATGCTTTTTCTGATATTTGGCATGGAGAGCTTGAAAGTGATGGTTTTAACCGTTTAGTGCTGCGTTCTGGTTTGTCTGGTAGAGAAATTACCATATTGCGCAGTTATGCTCGTTATATGCGACAAGTTGGCTTTCCATTTAGCCAGCAGTATATAGAAGAGACATTGTCTAATCATTGTCAGCTAGCTTGTTATTTGGTGTCGTTGTTTAAATTACGCTTTGATCCCAAAGCGAAATATAGTGAGAAAGCAGAACAGTTATTGATCAAAAAGATCGTAGAGCGATTAGAGAATGTCGAGAGTTTAGATGACGACAGGATCATTCGTCGTTATATGGATATGATCTTAGCAACCCTCAGAACGAACTTTTATCAAAAAACAGATACCGGTAAGCCAAAAGCATGGCTATCACTCAAACTCAATCCATCATCTATCCCTGAAATTCCAGCTCCAATTCCTCGTTACGAGATATTTGTTTATGCCCCCGATGTGGAAGGTGTCCATTTGCGCGGGGGAAAAGTTGCGCGTGGTGGCTTACGTTGGTCAGACAGGCAAGAAGATTACCGCACAGAAATATTAGGACTAGTCAAAGCACAACAGGTTAAAAATACGGTAATTGTGCCTGTTGGTGCGAAAGGTGGCTTTATTTGCAAACGGCAGCCTCAATTAACAACACGTGAAGAGATAGCTGCAGAGGGATTACATTGTTATCAACGTTTTATCTGTGGGCTGCTTGATGTAACAGACAATATCTTAGAGGGTAAACGGTATCCACCAGCAAATGTCGTTTGTCATGATGAAGATGATCCTTATTTAGTGGTTGCGGCGGATAAAGGCACGGCAACATTTTCAGATATCGCCAATTCATTGGCTGCTGATTATGATTTTTGGCTAGGTGATGCTTTTGCTTCTGGCGGATCTAATGGTTATGACCATAAACAAATGGGAATAACAGCGAAAGGGGCTTGGGAGTCAGTTAAGCGGCATTTTAGAGAGATAGGTATAGATTGCCAAACAACAGATTTTAGCTGTGTCGGCATTGGTGATATGGCGGGTGATGTGTTTGGTAACGGGATGTTGTTATCAAAACATATTCGTTTATTAGCGGCCTTTAATCATCAGCATATCTTTATTGATCCAGATCCGGATCCTGCCGCAAGTTGGTTAGAACGCAAACGTCTTTTTGAACTTAAACGATCGAGTTGGGAAGATTATGATCGTGAAGTTTTATCTGAAGGTGGGGCGATATTTTCACGTAAAAGTAAAGCGATTAAGCTTGTACCTATTGTGCAAACTTTACTGCAAACGCGTAAGCAAAGTTGCACACCTAATGAGTTGATACATCTTATATTACAAATGCAGGTCGATTTATTGTGGAATGGTGGTATAGGAACATACATAAAATCGACTAAAGAGACTCACACCGATGTTGGTGATCGCACCAATGATGCTGTTAGGGTTAATGGTTCTCAACTTGCAGCAAAAATTGTAGGTGAAGGGGGAAACTTAGGCTTAACCCAGTTAGGTCGAGTTGAATTTGCGAAAGCTGGTGGTCGAGTGAATACCGATTTTATCGATAATGTTGGTGGGGTTGATTGCTCAGATAATGAAGTGAACATCAAAATTTTACTCAATAGCCTAGTGACCGCTGATGAGCTGACATTTAAACAGCGTAATAGTATTTTAGAAAAGATGGAAGATGAGGTTGCTGACATTGTATTAGATGATGCCTATCGCCAAAGTGAATCTATTTCAGTAACAGAGCAACAGCAAGTACAACTATTAAAGGAACAAACGCGGTTTATTCATTTACTGGAACGACAGGGCAAATTGGATCGAAGCCTGGAATGTTTACCTGATGATGAAACATTAGTAGAGCGTGAAAAGGCAGGGATTGGCTTAACACGACCAGAAATTGCTGTGCTGGTGGCTTACGGTAAAATGGTGTTAAAAGAAAAACTCGTTAATCACGATATAGCCAGTGATCCTTATCATTCCCGTCTTTTACCTGCTTACTTCCCTCAATTTTTACAAGATAACTACAGATCACAAATGGAAAACCATCCATTACGACGTGAATTAATCGCAACATCATTAGCTAATTTGATGTCGAATGAAATGGGATGCAATTTTGTCACTCGGCTGCAAGAAGAAACGGGGGCAACGATAAATGAAATTTCAGCCTCTTACTCAATAGGGCGTGAGATCTTTAAGTTTGACCAGATTTTTAGTGAAATTAGAGCATTAGATAATCAAGTTTCAGCACAAACGCAATATGACATGCTTTATCGTTCAAGGCGTATGTTGCGTCGGGTCACACGATGGTTCCTACGCAATAGAGAGCACAAGTTAGGTATAGAACAACAAATAGTGTTCTATCAACCCTTTGTTGAGCAGTTACGAAATGAATTAGATAGTTACCTTGTAACTGAAGAAGTGGTAGAGCATGAAGAGCAAGCGAATGAAATGATCCGCAAAGGGGTACCTGAGCGGTTGGCCAAAAACATTTCACGCTTAACCAGTTTATATTCAGCCATGGATATAGCGCAAATTGCAAAAGAAATGGACGTTAACATATCGCATATTGCAAGAGTGTACTTTGTACTAGGAGCGCAACTATCACTTCATTGGTTCTTAAAGCAAATTCAAAACCAAGCTGTTGAGAATAATTGGCAAGCATTAGCAAGAGCTTCATTTCGTGAAGATCTAGATTGGCAACAAAGACAATTAACAACAGCGGTTATAATGACAAGTACTGCTAAGCCAGAAGAAAGTATATCACTATGGATGGAACAACATAAAAAAGCGGTTGATCGATGGGAGAGTGTACTGGCTGAATTTAAAGTCGGTAATGCGCATGAGTTTGCAAAGTTCTCTGTCGCTTTACGTGAATTAACCATTCTAAATCTCAACTCAAGGCCGATACAGTAGTCAGTGTACTTTATAGTCACCGCCTAATAAGATGGTATAAGCTACGGTGTAACATATATGGTGACAATGTAACTTTTTTACGATGTTATTATGTTACATTGTCACTATTTAAGTATTAACAATAAGGTTATAAAAATAATACGTTACTTTTTTCAGAGCTAAAAAGAAAACGATTGCTTTTATGTGTAATAATTTGTGAAACTACGAAACTATAACTTATTGTTAAACAAAGGTTTAATTTCTAAGTTACTGTTTTATTGACAATAATCAAAAAAATAACGATTGAAGTTAACAGAATAACTGTGAATAATACCATCCCGTTTATTCGGGACTTATTTTGGAGTTACAATGTTATACCGCATCGCACGTTCTGCTATTTTTCAGTTGGATGCTGAAAAAGCACACGACCTCGCTATTGAGAACTTTTCTCGCTTTACTGGCACTCCATTAGAACTTTTCTACCGACAAAATCTTCCTGCACGTCCTGTCGAAGTTATGGGGCTTACATTCAAAAACCCTGTTGGCTTAGCGGCTGGTCTTGATAAAAACGGCGAATGTATTGATGCATTTGGTGAAATGGGTTTCGGCTTTGTTGAAGTAGGGACCGTGACACCTCGTCCACAGCCTGGTAATGATAAACCTCGTCTTTTCCGTTTGATCCCAGCAGAAGGCATTATCAACCGTTTTGGTTTTAATAACCTTGGTGTTGATAATCTTGTTGAGAATGTAAAGAAAGCAAAATTTGACGGCATCATTGGTATTAATATCGGTAAAAATAAAGATACACCGATAGAAAAGGGTGTTGAAGATTACATTATTTGTATGGAAAAAGTTTATCAATATGCTGGTTATATTGCTGTAAATATTTCGTCACCGAATACACCGGGATTACGTAGCTTACAATATGGTGAAGCTTTAGATGATCTGCTTTCCCAGCTTAAAGCTAAACAAGCTGAATTAGCGAAACAACATGATAAGTATGTTCCTCTAGCACTTAAGATCGCTCCCGATCTTGATGATCATGAGATTCAACAGGTATGTGATTCTTTGATCCGTAATAATATAGATGGTGTGATTGGAACAAATACCACATTGGATCGCTCTTTGGTTCAAGGGATGGAACATTGTGATGAAGCGGGGGGCTTAAGCGGTCGTCCTTTGCAAAACAAGAGTACTGAAGTTATTCGAAAAATGTCAGAAGCATTAAATGGCGCAGTACCAATCATTGGTGTCGGTGGTATTGACTCTGCAATGGCTGCTCGCGAGAAGATGATGGTTGGTGCAAGCCTAGTACAGGTTTATTCTGGCTTTATTTATCATGGCCCACGTTTAGTTAAAGATATTGTAAACGGTCTTTAACTGTTGGCTATCGCTCTCGTACTGAAGTATTAAATTTAAATATCTTCTGACATACGAAAACCCAGCTTAGTGAATACTAGGCTGGGTTTTTAATTATGTACTTAGTCTATTTGTATCAAATATACATCTGATTTACTCGTGATAGAACCGCTATTTTCCCCTTTTATTTTATGAATACGCGAGTAGAATTAAGCTAAAATTTAAACATATGATCACAGATACAAAATAAATCACTGTCTTTCAGGAGTAAGAACGTGTTAAAGCCAGATAATTCATGGAAATGGTATTTTGACGCTGAAATGAATTCACTCATGCTTGAGTTGAATGACGATATGCTTTTCCGTGTATCGTTACCAAGTAAGCTGCTTACCCCAGAAGCTAAAATAAGTGATTTTTTTAATGTTGATGATATTGAAGCTTATCAAAACTTCCAAGAGCAGATTGCTCATCTGCCAATTTCTGCAGCTAGAAAATGTGAATTAGCATTAAATGCTACAGCCGCACGACGTTTCCATAAGCCTATGATGCCAAAAAGTTGGTATTTCGCACCTCAACAAGGTGTAGAGCCGTTACAGGGACAAGTTATTACTTTAATGACGGCTTCTTGTACTGCCCATTACGTTGTGATTGAAAACAGTGGGGTCGCGAGTCTCTGTATGCTTGCTGATGTTGCTACTGTTGATTTAGACGGCCTTAAAAGCATGGAGTTCTGCGAAACCATTAAAGTTATGAATGATCGAATGGCTCCCTGTTTTGTAGAAACTGAACAGCGACATTTTGCGCTTGTCGGTTAGTCGTTTCTTCATCTCATATTTTTGTCGTATATCCTTATCAGTCTCCCGGTAGATAGCAGTATTTGTTATCTTTTGTAGTAAAAGCCCATTAAATTTAGGCTAATTTGCTATCTTTCTTATGCTGTCTAGTACGGCCTCCCTTAGTATATTTGCATGCTTTTCTCTATTAGATGGTGAGAAAGATATCACCTTTTATTGAGATAGTTATCGTCCAAATCTCTCATTTTTATATCCATTTTCTTTGTAACTAACGATAACAACATAACTACTGTTATCTACATACCGCATCATCAATTTCTGTAATTCGTGATAGTTACGCTTCCTTGTAGGTATTCAAGATAGGTTAGAGCGTATATTTGTATTCGTTAACTGACTTCATTGCTACTCAGCAAGGTATATCCACCATTTTTCTGGTTAAAAATTACACTAAAAATATGTCATAGATCTCAAAATTCTTATATATAGCCAGACAATTCTTACTGCTTTATTTAAGTAAAACCTGATGGTTTATGACGTTAATTTCTTTGTTACATTACGTTTGATTGATAATCCCTTCCTCTTTTTCCTGCGTTAATAGTGAAGTAGTGGTTGTGTAATAGCGTTGGAATAATTTATTCCACCAAAGGGCGGGTGATAATATTGAATAGGGGTATTTAGCGTAAAAAAATTTTTAATTTCTTGAATGTTAAAGATAAATCAAATGTCACTCAGGGTGAGAAATTGCTTTGAGGGTGGTTTTCATTATTCCAGATTAATGATTTGTTCTTTGTTTGATGAGAATCGTTAAATATGACTTTTAGCGTTGTATTGGTCGCAAGTTTTGCAGGTAAGTGAAGATGTTTGTTGTTACATCCTCTTTGATTGAGAACGTACTGATTGAAGAATGAATTTTTTTTCCTAAATGAGCCATTTCATTATGGTTTTGACGAGGCATTTTTTGTGATTTCAGTTATAATTCCTCGCAATATTAGTGTGAAAAGAACTCCATGAATCAATATCTAGCGATTACTTCCCGCGGCCTTGAAAATTTGCTTGCGGATGAATTAGAACAATTAGGTGCACAGAACATTCAAGTTGTGCATGCAGGTGTCCGTTTTAAAGCAGAACAAGCAACAGCTTACCGTTGTTGTCTATGGACACGAATCTCATCACGTATCATTCAAGTACTGAGTGAATTTAACGTTCGTGATGATATGGACTTGTACTTAGGTGCAACAGCTATCAACTGGATGAACTACTTTGATAGCAATACACGTATTGTGGTCGATTTTAATGGTACTAACCGTGAAATCCGTAATAGCCAATACGGTGCAATGAAAATTAAAGATGCGATTGTAGACCGATTTACAAAAGCGGATTTACGTCGTCCTAACATTGACCGCGAGCGTCCTGATCTACGTATTCATATGCGTCTATCTGGTGAGAAAGGTATTCTTGGTCTTGATATGGCCGGTAGCGGTTTACACCAACGTGGTTACCGTAGTGAAGCGGGTAAAGCACCACTGCGTGAAACCCATGCTGCTGCACTTGTTATGAAAAGTGGCTGGACACCAGAACAAGCATTGTTAGATCCAATGTGTGGTTCAGGTACTTTAGTGATTGAAGCTGCGATGATAGCCGCTGAAATTGCACCAGGTCTTAAACGTAAGTGTTGGGGCTTTGAATCAATCAAAGACTTTGACCAAGAAGCTTGGTTAGAGATCCATGCAGAAGCAACGGTTAAATCTCGTCGTGGTCCTGCAAAAGTCACGACCAAGTTCTTTGGTCGTGAAATGGATCGTCGTGTATTAGCGATTGCTCGTGATAATGCGGGTCGTGCTGGTGTTAAAGATCTGATTGATTTTGAATATGGCGATGCCACACAGCTTGTTCGCCCTGAAGGGTTCGAAACAGGCATTATTCTTTGTAACCCTCCATATGGTGAACGTTTAGGTACAACCCCTGAACTTATTGCATTGTACAAAGAATTTGGTAACCGTTTAAAACTCGCTTTTGCGGGTTCTGTTGCTGCCATTTATTCAGGTTCGAACGAATTGTTAAGTTGTATGCGTATGCGTGCAGACAAGCAATTTAAGCTTCGTAACGGCGCATTAGATTGTGTACTTAAAACTTATTTGATCACTGCAGGTAGTGTTCAGAAAGAAGAAGGGCAATCTGAGGGTGTCATCGTTCAAGAAGAGGTCGCGCCTGATTTCGCGAACCGTCTTAAAAAGAACATTACTAAGTTAGATAAATGGGCAAAACGTGAAGGTATCGAATGTTACCGTATCTACGATGCTGATTTACCTAACTACAATGCCGCGATTGATAAGTACAAAGATTACTTAATTATCCAAGAATATGCAGCGCCTAAATCTGTTTCTGAAGAAACAGCACGTCGTCGTATTATGGATGTGTTGCGTGCGACAATTGAAGTAACGGGTGTAGAAAGCAATAAAGTTATTCTTAAAGTCCGTGAGCGTCAAAAAGGTAAGAACCAATACCAGAAGCTATCAAGTGCAGAGCGCCACATGATTGTTGAAGAGTACGGTGTTGAACTTAAAGTGAATCTTTATGATTACTTAGATACAGGTTTGTTCCTTGATCACCGTATTACGCGTCGTATGCTTGGCCAAATGGCAACAGGTAAGGATTTCCTTAACTTGTTCTCTTATACAGGATCTGCAACTGTTCATGCTGCTGTCGGTGGTGCAAAGACAACAACTACCGTTGATATGTCGAATACTTACCTTCGTTGGGCTCAAGAGAATATGGAGCTTAATAATCAGGTAGGCCCACAACATGAATATGTTCAGGCTGACTGTTTACAGTGGCTACAAGAAGTTGATGATACTTTCGACCTGATTTTTATCGATCCACCAACGTTCTCTAACTCTAAGCGTATGAAGCAGACGTTTGATATTCAACGTGATCACATCATGTTAATGGAAAACCTAAAGCGCATGCTACGTCCTGATGGTCAAATTGTTTTCTCAAACAATAAACGTCAGTTCAAGATGGATTTAGATAAGATTAATGAACTTGGCTTACAGGCGAAGAATATCTCAAATAAAACATTGCCAATGGACTTTGCTAAGAATAAGCAAATCCATAACTGTTGGATTATTACTCACAAGGAAGACGAGTGTTAATCACACTTTATAGCACGGAAGGCTGCCACCTTTGCGAGCAGGCATACCGTCTGCTCGTAGAGGTTGGACTTAAAGATAAAGTTGATATTGTTGATATCGCATTTGATGACGCACTGTTTTCTCGTTACGGTGTAACTATACCTGTACTCTCTATTCAAAATCATGATCGTAATGTTCCTGAATTGGGCTGGCCCTTTGATACAGATTCATTAAAAACATGGTTAATAACAAATAAGCTTGGTTAATTACGATGGCACTTATAAAAATTAGTAACGCTCAACTAGCGTATGGCGATCATGCTTTACTCGATAAAGCAGAATTTCTTCTTCAGCCACATGAGCGTGTTTGTCTTGTTGGCCGTAACGGCGCTGGTAAATCAACATTAATGAAAGTGATTGCTGGTGACGTATTACTCGATGACGGTAGTATTCAACGTCAAAATGAGCTGGTGGTTTCTCGTTTAGAGCAAGATCCACCGCGTAATGCGGAAGGGTCTGTATTTGATTATGTAGCGGAAGGTCTTGCTGATGCAGGTCGTGTTCTGCGTGAGTACCATCACCAATTGGACCTTGTCACCGCCGATCCTAGTGAAGCAAACATTAATAAACTATCGCGTATTCAGGAGCAAGTTGATCACCATAACGGTTGGCAGTTAGATACGCGTATTGCAGCAGTACTTGAAAGCTTGAAGCTTGAACCGAATACACTTCTTACTGATTTGTCTGGTGGTTGGCAACGTAAAGCAGCACTTGCTCGTGCGCTAGTGTGTGATCCTGATATTTTGTTACTTGATGAGCCAACAAACCACCTTGATGTAACAACGATTGAATGGTTAGAAGGTTTTCTAAAAGACTTCCGTGGTTCAATTATCTTTATTTCGCACGACCGTGCATTTATTCGTTCTATGGCGACTCGTATCGTTGATTTAGATCGTGGCCAATTAGTGTCTTTCCCTGGTGACTATGAAGGTTACCTAGAGGCAAAAGTTGAGTTATTGCGTGTAGAAGAAGAACAAAACGCATTATTTGACAAAAAACTAGCACAAGAAGAAGTGTGGATAAGGCAAGGTATTAAAGCGCGTCGTACTCGTAACGAAGGTCGTGTTCGTGCACTTAAAGCATTGCGCAATGAACGTGCAGAGCGTCGTGATGTTGTAGGTAAAGCGGATATGCAGCTACAAGACGCGAACCGTTCAGGTAAGATTGTCTTTGAAGCGAAGAATATCGGTTATAGCTATGGCGATAAGCAAATCGTTAAAGATTTCAGCTTTAATGTTATGCGTGGCGATCGTATTGCCTTAATTGGTCCTAATGGTTGTGGTAAGAGTACCTTAATTAAACTGATGCTGGATAAACTGCAAGCAACTGAGGGTGACTTCCACTGTGGTACTAAGCTAGAAGTGGCTTATTTTGACCAGTACCGTGAAATTCTCGATCCAGAGAAAACCGTAATGGATAACCTTGCTGATGGTAAGCAAGAAGTGACAATTAACGGTAAAACTCGTCATGCGCTAGGTTATTTACAAGATTTCCTATTTCACCCTCGTCGTGCTCGTACGCCAGTTAAAGCGCTGTCTGGTGGTGAGAAGAACCGACTATTGTTGGCGAAATTGTTCCTAAAACCAAATAATTTGCTGGTTCTTGATGAACCAACGAACGATTTAGATATCGAAACATTGGAACTTTTAGAAGATATACTTGCCAATTATCAAGGTACGTTACTTTTAGTGAGTCACGATCGTCAATTCGTTGATAATACTGTGACTACAAGCTGGATTTTTGAAGGTGAGGGCGTTGTTAACGAATACGTTGGCGGTTACCATGATGCACAATCTCAGCGTGCGAATTCTTATGCCAATCAAGCAAGAGAGCAGGCTGCAAAAATCGAATTAGAGAAGAGCAAGAAAGCTGCTCAAGAACAAAAGCAAAAAGATGTTACACCTAAACGCGCAGGTAAGAAGCTATCTTTTACTCTTCAACATGAGTTAGCTGGCTTGCCGCAAAAAATTGAAGACTTGGAAAATGAAATCGCGAAAATTCAGGAACAAATTAATGATCCTGCATTTTTCTCCGATCCGAAAAATGACACACAAGCCATCCTTACAGGTTTAGCTAAGCTTGAAGAAGAGTTTGAAGTTGCCTTTGAACGATGGGAAGAATTGGAAGCGATGCAAAAGGAATCCTAATGCCACATAAGATGTTAAAACTATCAACACTTGCAATCCTCGTTGCTGGTGCCTCTCAAGCTAGCGCTGCTGTTTATGATATTGTCCCTGTTTCAACTGCAGGATCAGATCAACTTGCAGCTCAAGCATATTTCCCGAGTGCACAGGCAAATGCAGATAGTACACCTGTTTCAGCTTTTACTACGGGTATTAAACCATCTGCTGAAGGCGACAATTGCTTTACAGGTAACAACTGTAATGCTGATTCATATGATGTTGCGGGAACCGTTCGACGTGGTACTCAAGGTACGCCGTTATCTGATACCACAGCATATAATGAGAATCGTCAGTTCATTGATGATTGGAATGGGTTATATAGTTACTGTCGTGATAACTTAGGCTACAACATCTGTAATGTTTGGGCTGATAATGAGTATTACGGTTATGACTACAATATTGATGATGTTCAAGACGGTCAAGGTTTAGGTGGTCTACAACATATTCAACAGACATGGTTAAATGGTTACCATTCAAATGCTCTTGCACTTAAAAATGGTGTAGCTGTTACAACCAAAGCTGATGAAGCTAGTGGTTATACTTCAATTGATAAAACACTAGGTGATATCGAAGCAAATACTACTGATGCCGTTCTTGAAGGTATCGTGGGTAATTACAGTTTTGGTACGTCAACTTCAGCCGTATTTAAGAATGGTTCGGTAAATCCTCGTGCTTTTGCTAAACGTGGTTTTGTAAATAATGATGGTACCCCAGTATCATTATTAGCGCCTGTATCGGGCGATGCATTTGTTAAAAATATGGGGCAGACGACAGCGAATGGGGCAGTAGAAACGACTGACGGTAATTTGCTAGTTGTGGGTTCATCTTCTTTTGGTCAAACATTTACTCAAAATCTTGATTCGCGAGAGCCAAATACAGATAACATTAATATAGGTTTAGGTTTCAACAAAGATACCTTCGCTAAATGTGTGAATAATCCTTCTAATCTGTACAGTACGTTTGAGTGCCAGTTTAGTACTTTTGCTAATGCAGCTGCTTTCTGGGTTGTTGATAATACAGGTAATCTTGTTAAATCAGGTGTTATTAGTTCAAATTTAGCAGCTGTTGACCCTGATCATGATGATGTTTCTTCACAGGCATCTGCTAATGCGGTTGCTATGGTCAATAACGCTCCTGTTGCTGTAGGCTATGCATCTCGCGATACCAATAGTAATGATTCTTATGTTATGCAAGCCGCATACTTTGAACCTAGTGCTGATTTAACGAAATGGACACAAACTTTTGTTCCTGGCTTAAATATTTCAACTGGCGATGATCGTAATTATCAATACACAATGGCTAACGACATCAACTCGAGCTTTAAAGTTGTTGGTATTGCAAAGAGTCATAATGCTGAAAACCGTTCGATTCCACAAAAAATGTTTATCTTTGATAAAGCAACGAACCAGACTAAGTTCCTTGATACATCTATAAGCCCATTATTCTTCCGTGGTTCAAATGGTGATGCAACAGCAATTAATGATAATGATCAGGTTGTAGGTTGGGTTGATTCAGAAACGAAGAATCAAATTGATGGCTCTGAGCGTCGTCATCGTGCATTTACCTACATTGCAGGCTCTACAGCGCAAGGGCCTCTAAAGGCTGGTAGTGTATGGATGCTAGATGACTTAACCAATGATGGCGGTGCAGCGAATACGGTTGCAAACTCTTACCGTATTATTTCTGCAACCGATATTAACGACGCAGGTGTTATTTCAGCAACAGCAAATTACTGTGCTGGTGGTTATCAAAACTTAACTAAAGAAGCGCAGTGTTCTGTGACTGAAAAGCAGGTTGCGATTAAGCTTGTTCCTAAGGCAAATGCGACGGATAAAGATATTATTGTTCGTAAAACAGAAGACGAGGAGCCAGTAAAACGTTCTGGTGGATCGCTTGGCATTTTGGCTTTGACAGCGTTAGGCTTTATTGGTTTCAGACGCCGTAAGTAATTTTTAAAATAAATTATGTTATACCAACAAGCTCACATTTTGTGGGCTTGTTTCGTTTTTAAATTTGATAAATTGTTCGAAATAACCCATTTTTATAAGTGGAGACATAAAAACTCCATCATTATGTAATGATAATGAAAAGTAATATACAGATAAGGATGAGGACCGAACTATGAAGAGACAAAAGCGGGATCGTTTAGAACGTGCGCAGGCTCGAGGTTATCAAGCCGGATTAAATGGCCGTTCTACAGATGCATGTCCGTACCAAGGTACAGATGCCCGTACTAACTGGCTAGGTGGTTGGCGAGACGCTAGAGAAGAGTTACAACAAGGTCTCTACAAATAATAACCTCCCTCATGGTTAACCCTATTCTGCAGCCCCTTAGGAGAAGGGGCTTTTTTATGCATAATAAGAAATGATAGCATTCTTGATTTATCTACTTAAGACACATTACAGAGACTGCAATCAAATGAGTATTAATGGATATTTTCTTGTTTTTGTGATTGCAAACTAAAGAGTGTTATTATTTTTAATTCGTTGATTTGTCAGAGTCATGTAACGGATAAGTACGTAGAAGAGATACAAGGTTATTATGCTGGTGGATAAAAAAAGCCCCGAGACATAAATGCCTCAGGGCTGAGTATTTAGATTCGCCACACTGATTAGAAATTGTCAGTATCTTTAAAAAGACCCACTTTTAAATCTTTAGCAACGTAGATTTCTTTACCGTCTACCAGTACACGGCCATCAGCAACACCCATGATTAGCTTACGGTTGATAACACGCTTAAACTGAATTTCATAAGTTACTTTTTTGGCTGTCGGGAGAATTTGACCTGTAAATTTAACTTCACCCACACCCAGTGCTCGACCTTTGCCTTCACCGCCAGACCAACCAAGGAAGAAGCCTACTAGTTGCCACATTGCATCAAGACCAAGGCAACCAGGCATTACAGGATCACCTTTAAAGTGACAGTTAAAAAACCATAAGTCAGGATTGATATCTAATTCGGCGACAATAAAACCTTTGCCGTGATCACCATCTTTATCGGTGATATTTACGATACGGTCAATCATTAGCATGTTATCTGATGGTAATGATGGGAAGTCAGGACCGTATAGTTCGCTGTTGCCACAAGCGACAAGTTCTTCGTGTGTATAAGAATGCTGGCGTGTCATTAGAATCAATTACTCCTTCAAATGTATGGGAGCAATTTAGCTTACACGTGTAAGCTAAACAACTCGGATCAGTTCTGGACAAACCAGTTAGATATACGTAAACGTAGGCGATTTAACAGACCAATCTCATTTGAAAGGTCACCATGGTGGAAATAATCAATTCTTTCTTCAATCAAAGATAAAATCGTTTCATCTTCATCATTCTCGCTACGGAATGGCTTATCCGTTAAAAGAGGGATCGCTTCATCAACGTTCTCTATTGCCCAGATGTGGAACTGCTTCGCTTTTATTGCTTCAATGACTTCATCATTTAAACAAAGGTTACTCAAGTTAGTCTTTGGTAATATAACACCCTGATTACCAGTTAACCCTCGATGAACACACACTTTATAGAAGCCTTCGATTTTTTCATTAATCCCACCTACAGCTTGTACACGGCCAAACTGATCAACAGCACCGGTTACCGCTATTTGCTGATTAATAGGCTGTGAAGATAATGCAGACATTAATGCACAGAGTTCTGCAAGAGAGGCACTGTCACCATCGACTTCAGAGTATGACTGTTCAAAAACAATGGACGCTGAGTAAGGCAGGGCTTGATCTAAATCTAGCGCTGTTGCAACAAACGCTTGCATGATCATCATGCCTTTCGCGTGAATATTTCCGCCCAGTTCAACTTTACGTTCGACATCAGAAATATCGCCGTCACCAAAGTGAACCACACAAGAAATACGAGCCGGCTCGCCATAGGCTGTTGGGTGTCCAGGCATTTCAACCACGGTTAAACCATTAACCTGACCCACTTCTTTACCTTCACTAGCAATCAGGACTTGGCCATGGTGAATATCAGCAATAGCGCGTTCTGGCAAATAAGACTCACGATATTCTTTAGCGCGAAGTGATGCTTTAATATTCGTTGCCGTTAAAACTTTGCCGTCTGTCTCTATACTTGCTTCAGACAATAGATTTAGGTGCCAAAGCAAACAAAGTGGTAAGCGTGTTTGATCTTCAGCATAACGCGCACCTGCACATAGCAGTGCAGTTACAGCGTCCGTATCAGCCAAGTCTGGCAGTTTATGATGAGTAATAATCGCCTTTATATAACGAAGATACTCTTCAAGATTGGATTCGTTTAATAAGAGATCTTGTTCAAATTCACCGTACATAGCAAAACCAGCGGCAAGATCAGGCTCAGCATGATCAAGTTCTGCCATTAAATGACGATCACCAATGATTACCAGTTTTACATTTACCTTCTCAGGCGCAGGTAAGGGGCATAGTACTTTTTTGTTAGCGGCCTCCCAATCTAGCATGCCGTCCATTAGTACGCTTTTTAAACGCGGCCATAACGATGGATTACTGAGAAGGGCGGTGATTGATAAAATCAAATATCCATTATTTGCTTGGTGTAATAAACCATGCTTAACGCTTGGTTTTGCTAAACTATTTGACTCTAGAGCAGGATAGACGGCACCAAATAGTTTTTCAGCAGTAATATCATCACCCGCGATGATGATCGGTTGCTCATTTTCACTCGTTTGTGAGCTAGATGTATTATTACTACTTTGATATTGGTATTTTTTTATGAGTTCAATAATATAGTCACGATACAACGTGTTATCAGGCGCCGTAATACGTAGAATACGAGGCTGTAAATTAAGCGCGCTGAAGCGGCGTACGGCATCTGATAGTCGAGGTTGAAGAGTACCAACTGTCGCGGGTTCAAGATTACTATAATGTTCTAGAGTTGTTTGGTACTGGCTATAATCAGGAAACATTGTACGCCAAGATTCTTCATGCATAAATTTAGCTTTCTATTGTTACTGTGAAAAGGTAAGCAGTATAAAACAATCAAAGAGCTCATAATAGAAACTTATGAGCTATATTTATGTTTCATAAAAACAATCGGTTATTCTATATAGGTGATTGTTATTTAAGAATGCCAGAGTTACACTGTAACGCGTTTTTCGTTGACGATGAGAAAATTGTAATTTTATGAAATATCAGCAGCTTGAAAATCTTGAATCCGGTTGGAAATGGGCTTATTTAGTAAAAAAACACAAGGAAGGCGAATCAATTACACGCTTTATTGATCGCAGTGAAGCAGAAGCTGCTGTTGAGGCTCTTTTCGATATTGAACACGAACCAACAAAAGTGATTGAATGGATCGGTTCAAATATGTCTCCTGCGCTTGAAAATAAATTAAAACAAGCGATTCGAGCAAAAAGAAAGCGCCATTTTAATGCAGAACAAGTACATACACGAAAAAAATCAATCGATTTAGATTTCCGTGTTTGGGAAAAGTTGGCAGAAAAATCGCAAGAGTTAGGTTCTACATTATCCGATACTATCGAATATTTGATCAGTGAAAGTAACCGAACAGAGCGAGCTAACAAACAGGTTAGTGATATCAAGAATAACCTGACAGAACTACTGAACATTGAATCCTTTGATAAATAACGTTTTTTGGTGGTTGCTGTTCTTTTAAAGGTTACGTTTAAGGAGTAAGCAAATGGAATATGTACTTGTTTTAGCAGTAGTTGTTATTTTTATCGTCTTTAAAGATCGTCCTATTATGGTTTTGAAATTTGAAAATGGCGAACTGATAAAAACGAAAGGGAGTGTACCGACTGGCTTTCAAACCGCATGTAAAGAAATCGCACATAAAACACCTTTTAGTGGTCATATCAAAGTTTATAAAAATCGATTCACTACAAAAATTGATTTTTCAAAGGATATTCCAAGTAAAACAAAGCAACGTATTCGTAATGTTTTCCCTCATAGCTCTCATTCAACTAAAAAGGGCAAACGTGCTTAATTGGAAGTAAGTGTAATAAAACGTTTATTACACTTACTATTTAAAAGAGTCAATTGTGATTATTCCATACGCGTTTCGATTAACCCAAGGTAAAGATCTTAAAAAGAGTATTCTGCACTTTGTACAAGACAATAAGATCCAAGCAGGAAGTTTACTTTCAGGCATTGGTTGTTTGTCTAAAGTGATTATACGATTGGCTGATGAATCTAAGACAATAGAGGTTTCTGGCCCTCTGGAAATTCTTACATTATCAGGAACATTAACACCACAGCATGTCCATCTTCATATTTCGGTAGCTGATAAAAAAGGGCAGGTAATAGGTGGCCATCTTGTTGATGGAAGTATTGTTTCTTATACTGCAGAAGTTTGTATTGCGAGTTATACAAATTTATCATTTAACCGAGAGTATGACGAATCAACACGATTTGATGAGCTGAAAATTTGTGCAAAGTGAAGCGAATAATAACAAGTTAAAGATAAGTTTAACTTGTTATTAAATCTACTTTAATGCATCTAATAACTCTTCTTTACTTTTTATATAAGATGAAAACTTTTGCTTTAATTCCTGAAGTTCACTCTCTGCTTTTATTCTTTTTAGTCGTTCATCTTCTAATTGTTGACCTAAATCTACGGCTAAATAGCCACCTTTTATCAGCGCTTTGGTTGTAACATTACTATTCGTTAATGATTTAAGAGACTCAATCATATAATAATGCTTATCGATATCACGGATTGTTATTGCCATTAGATACTCCTTAACTCTCTATAATATATCAATTTTTAATCAAAACGTCACCATCCTAGCGCACTATAACTTAGTGTTGTTAGCTAAAAATAAACCGGCAAACACCGGCTTATTTTTAGCGTATCTTTTGACCTAATAGTAGGCTACTTAGGTAAATAGACTTACCTGAAGCTAGCTCTAGAATGCCTCTGTCATCGGAGATATAAACAGCTTCTTTTGTTCGAAGATAATCAATATAGAAGTTACTAAAAGTGAAATCGACTTCACGACTTTTATTTAATTGCTTAACACCAAAAGTGTAATAATGATTTTGAATTTTTAAAAATACACCACTAAATAAAGATGATGAAATAACTCGATTTTCTTTATCTTTTCTAATTGTATTAATCTTAATTCGCCCATCATTTAGGTCAACCTTTATAATTTCAGAGCCAAAAGCAGGGTATTCCTTAGTAAATAAATATGCCGACTGTGTGCTGACAGCATTAAAAATCGCTTGGACAATAATAAACAATAGAGCTAGGAATATGCCAAGGAAAGCTTTTTTAAGCATCGCACTGCTCCTGGTTCACCTGTGAAGTTAAGTCAATATAGTGCTCATTATGCACACCTATTAATTTATAACGCTCACACAATCCACCGATAGGGAATGCATACCATTGACTTATATCGCCTGCTTTATAATCAATGATTGCCTGTGTAACAGGATTTGGTAATTCAACGCCATTATAATTAACAGATATACCATCAACATCAGTTGTATTAACAAAAAATAAGTACTGGTAACAGACAAATAAAGTAGCTAAAAAGAAAAAGCAAACAATCAGAAAATCAAATAGGCTGAATGTATTTAATTTATTGAGTAAGCTGAATTTTTTTTTCTTCTCAGTAATTACTGGTTTATCAATAATGCTTTCTTGATGCTCTTCTAATTCTAACTTTTCTGCAATTTCATGAGCTTCTATATGTTTACTAATATCTTCAGACAGAGGCGGATGAGAACCATCATCAAGCAGAGAGGTTTCTCTAATTGAGTAACCAAGTTTTGGCTCAGTTGTGATGATATTATGCTCACCGATTTTACTAAATGAAGTGCGAAGGTTTTTTATCGCTACAGTTAACGAATTATTCGTTACTACTTTTCCTTGCCAGCACTCTTTTAGTAATGTTTCTCTATGTACAGTATTGTTTGCGGTGTTTGCTAATAAAGCAAAGATATGAGTCTCTGAGCGTGAGACTTTTAAAACAGCATTATCACTTATACGGGTGATCGTTCTTCGCGAATAATCAACATCAAAACGACCAAAACGTTCTATTCCGTTGTTTACTTCATCGTTCATTATTTACTTATCAATAATAGAGTTGTCAAAGGGGATAACTACTCAAAAAGAGAGGCTATTTTATACAAAAAAGGTATCGAATTCTATATTGATGCAACCATCTGCTTGTCATATCATTATATGTTTATAAATTTTTCGGTTTTTCAATCAATTCAATGTTTAAGTCATGCAATACACGACCAAACTGAGTCACACGGTTGGTTTCTGCATCCCGTTTACTTACGCATGGCGATCACTGTAAAAAGCAGTGGGTTTGCCATGATGTTCAACATATGCATGCGTGGCAACTATGTAATCAAACGCAGATTCTGTTTCGCTAAAACGTAAGCTCATCAGTTTGCCGGTGGCACCCAAAGGCCATCAGCGATCATCCATTGGCGTAAGGTTTCTAATCCAATTCGTGGCGTTCAATCAATTTTTCACGTGCCAATGTGGGTCCGAAGTCTGCGTAATATTCGTGGAGCAGGTTTAAACATTGATGGCGTATATCAGTATTAATTTTGTTGCCTGGCGATTGTCCACGACGTTGATGCACTAAACCAACAGCACCAAGATCTCGATAGCGTGTTATTAATCGTTGAACCTGACGAACAATGACATTAAGAAGCTGAGCAGCACAACATATTTTGTTTAACTCACATTGATCAGCAGATACTGATCACTATAGAAAAACAGGACATTTTAGCTTTGCAGAAAAGAGACACTTTACCTTGGGGCCTATAATCTAAGTGCGCATTATGTATATTATGTTAAATAATGTGTCGAGGTAACTATGTATGATCTTGTTTTTCCTACTTTGTATCTAATATCTCTACTCTGCTTGTGGGTTGATTATTGTATTTAACAGTATTGGCTATTTACCATAAAATAGGTAATTAACATCAATTTTAAATACTGCTGCAAATGTTCAGTTTGCCTTGTACTTAAAGCTTGCTGTTAATTACTAGAGATTCGATTAATACGAATCTCTAAATCGTACTTTCTGATTGCTGGTTTTCTTTAAGTTCTTGGTATTTTTCCAGCAACGCATCTAGCTCGTTTGAACAGATTGGTTTTGCTAAAAAGCCATCCATACCAATATCATGATAAATTTTCTGGTCACTTTGCATCGCGTTCGCGGTTAATGCGACGATTGGAATACTAATTTTTCTCTGTCTAAGTTGTTTTGTTGCTTCTAAGCCATCTAAAATAGGCATAGAAATATCCATTAGCACTAAATCAAACTTATTGTGACCCTGTAACAGTACATTTATCGCTTCCTTTCCGTTGTTAGTTATCGCAACTTTATGTCCTCGCCGCTCTAACATCAACTTAGCAACCAACTGATTGGTGTTACTATCTTCTGCTAATAAAATATTTAAAGAGCAATCCGATTTATTTTTAAATTTAGTGTCAGCTTCACAACTCTTCAATGATGGATAAATAATAGGAATAGAAATTTTAAAACAACTTCCCGTTCCTAATTCACTTTCAAGTGATATTGTTCCGTTCATCTTTTCGATCAAATGCTGGCTAATCGCCAAGCCCAAACCTGTGCCGCCATAACGACGTGTGATACTTCCATCCGCTTGATGAAATGGATTAAAGATATTTGCTTGTGCATCTTTAGCAATACCAATACCGGTATCGATGACTGCTATTTCAATGTTATCGTCAACTTTACGAGCAACAACGCGAACCGAACCAATACTCGTAAATTTAACGGCATTGCCGATTAAATTAAATAACACTTGAGCAATTCGATTTTTGTCACCGTAGATTTGTTTAGGGATCGCATCGTCAATTTCACATTGAAATTGAACATTATTCTTAGTTGCTTGTGGTGCTAATTGATCAGAGACAAGCCTTATACTTTCCACAACATTAATATCACTATTGAAAAGCCTAAAACTCCCCGATTCTATTCTTGATAAGTCTAAGATGTCATTGATAATCGTCAGCAATAAATGTGCTGACTGGTCCATCTGTGACAACCAAAGATTTTGCTTATTATTCAAGCCAGATAAAGATAGCGATTCCATTAAACCTAACACCGCATTAAGTGGTGTTCGTATCTCATGACTCATCATTGCGATAAATTGAGATTTAGCTTTGTTGGCTGTTTCTGCTTGCTTTTGCGCTTCCTGTAAGTCAAATAAACGTTTTTTTCTGCTCGTTATGTTTTTAGCTGTTCCGCGAAATCCTTGTAGTTTTCCATACTTATCAAAATAAGGGGTGCCACTAAAGCTGTACCACTGCTCAGTATTATCAACGCTAAGATTCCATTCTACGTCTTCAAAGACAACTTGCTGCGAGAGCTTATTCGTCATTTTTTGTTGGAACAGTGGGTAGTTATTAAAGAATTCTATAAAGTTATCACAGGCAATTTGTGTATTAGCGACTTGAGGTTCTGAAATATAGGTAAAGTTATAATCAACATCAATTTCCCAAAACCAATCACCTGCTGTTTTGGCAAAATCTTTAAATCGTTGCTGACTAAATGTCAGTTGTTGAGTTCGGGCTGCCACTAAAGATTGCAGCCGTTCTCGATAATCTATATCGATGATCGCACGTGCAAGTAATGGTCTAAATCTATTAAGCACTCGCCTGCATCTTGGTGTGAACTGACTTTTATCGTGGCTCATTAAAATCATAACAGCATCACTTGAGCTTACTTTAACCCCCGTTAATAATGCCGAACTGTAGTCATTTAATGCTTCAATCGATTGCGTACTAAATTCAACAATATCTTTAGGAGAATATAGTGCAATGCATTCACCATTAATCGCTCGTCTAAATGTACTTTCCATAAGCCAAGAGTTTGTACTAAAACGATTATCAGTACTGACCAGCACATCAAGCAGCTCTTGCTCGTCTTCTCTAGTCAGAACTAGCGCTTGATCAAAACCAATAAACTTGCGTAGGACTTCTAATAAGCTATTGAATACTTGACGTTTATCATTCGCACCCGCCATTGCCGAGATGCCTTCTAAGATGGCTTCATTCTCATCTTGTAATTGGCTTTCTCGTTCTTGACTGCGTAATAAATCAATGACTGTTTCTTGTAGCTTTTCAGATTCAGAACTTATCATAGTATTAACAACCTACCCTTTATGAAAAATAGCTGCTGAAATCATTAAGTTACCGTGCGCATTTTCACCACTGATGAATTGCCCCTGTTCACCAAAGGTAAATGGAGAAACATAAGGCTTATTTAACATTGCAATATTTACACCGCTAGCAACATCATCCATACGATTTTTTATTTTTAACATGCATCCGGCACAAAAAATCGTAATGCCACCTATTGGATTAAGCTTATTACCATTTGATGCTTTAACTACCCGACTTGCTCTAGAAATCAGTCGTTCATCAGTGCCGTTCATAAAGTACAAGCGATCCCCTTGCTTTACTTCAGCAAACATTTCGATGCCCTTGCGTTGTGTAATATGTGCAGGATGAGCTAATTTAAAATAAGGTAAATCAAAATATTCTCCAGCAAAACGTCCTAAAGGATTTAAACTGCTTTCACTTATTATGTTGCTGTTGGTATCAAATGGAATCTTCATCCATTGTTGATAGACATCCGCTGCGGGTTTATTATCGAGCTCTATAACTTCTCTATGTTCAACTTTAGTTGCTATTGCTGATAAGCCTGTACTAGCATAACCTGAATGAAATGAAAGGCTTACTTCGCAGGTCGGATAAAAAACAGCGATACCAATCCCCTGACCTGTTTGTTGTTCAACATTAAATATTTGCCATTTCTCTGCAATGAAATCGTCAGCAGCTGAGCCGCCAATAATAGGAACGGTACAGCCCAACTCTTTTTCTATTCCTTGAATAATTTGTTCTTCGTAACCCGGTGTTGCATGTAATAAAATAAGTGATGGCAACTCGCCAACTCGACCGCTATTATGAATCGCTTTTAATGTTGCTTGCCTTGCCATTTCATAAGGCGTCTCAAAATTCGAAATAATGGCCGTGCCATATGCTCCGTGATAATCATTAATTGCCCATAATGCTAAACCTGTTCCACTAAAATAGCCTTCATTTGTCATAAAGCCCTGACATGACGTACAACCTAAAATAGCGGTATGGGGAAATGACTTTTTGAGTTCGGCTTGGAAAATATTGATGTCATAATTTTCAGAATAATAGATAAGCAGCAAAGAAGGCGTTGCAATTTTTAGATTTAGCTTATCAATAGCCTCATTAATAGCTTCGAAAGATGAAGATTGTATTGAGTAACTTGTTGTTATATCCATATCAATAGACTCATCCTTGAATTAACTCATGATTAATATTATCAGTTATTTGCACATTTTAAGTCAGAATTTTACCTACCTCTTATTAGATTAGCTTATCTTATCGTATCATGATGCAAATATTTGTAAGCTAAGGATTATTAAAGTGGATTTAAGCTTAAATAAAATCGTTATTGTCACCGGTGGTGCTAATGGTATCGGCAAAGGGATTTGTAAATATTTGGCACAAAAAAACGTTATCGTTATCGCATTAGATATCAATGAACAAGCCGGATATGATTTAGTCAATGAAGAACCACGTATTCGGTTTCGTTTAACGGACGTTACTCAAATATCGGATATTAAAAACACGTTAGATTGGGTGAAATGTCAATTTGGAAGACTAGATGGTCTCATCAATAATGCTGCTATTTCCAACCCTTACAATACTCCCTTACACCAATTACCGTTAGATGAATGGCACCATATTTTAAATGTTAACTTAACATCCCCTTTAGCCATGAGTCAGCAGTGCCTACCTTTACTTACTGAAAGTAAAGGACATATTATTAATATGAGCTCAACAAGATATCTACAGTCTGAACCAAACACCGAAGCTTACGCTGCAAGTAAAGGTGGATTGGTATCATTAACTCATGCACTCGCTGTGAGTTTATCTCCTAATATAAAAGTAAACTGTATTTCACCGGGTTGGATTCATACAGATACGAGTCAATTACGAGGTATCGATCATCAGCAGCACTTGTCTGGAAGAGTTGGAAATGTCAATGATATAGCTGAAATGGTTGATTTTTTACTTTGTAGCCAAGGTTTCATAACGGGGCAAAATTTTGTTGTGGATGGCGGGATGACAAAGAAAATGATTTATTGCGAGTAAATAGCACTTCAGTAAATGTTCATATTAAGAAGTGCTATTTCTAATATTATTTAGTTACGGTAAATTGGGCAATCATTGTCGTGTTTTTAGCCGTTATATCTATTTCCCAAACCATTGAGTTATGTGTACATGCTGGAACGGTAAACTCTCCCACCCAAGTGTTCTTATTATGCTGCGTAAACATAATGGGTACCGTTCCCATATTCATTGAAACACCTGAAGCAGTAGCTGACGGTTTAACATCCATGTTGGTTATTTGTAATAGAATTGGTACTTGTGCAGATATTTTTTTTGTTAAAAGCTGTACATCAACGTTCTTATCATCTAACAAATACTGACAATTTGTTGTGTCTAATTGACATATTTTCACTCCATCTTTAAGACTATCTTCACCTTCGGGAGATGTATATGTCACTGTTCTCCAAAAAAAAGCTGAAATCAATATAGTCATTAACACTATTATTTGGATTAAACGACCACGGGTTAGTTTTTCTGCTGCCATATTTTACAAATATTCCTGTGTTACAGAGCTCAAAATTCTCACATACTGTTACTTAAGCGTAAATGTAATGTGGTCACCCCACTCTGAAAAATGTGTTAGCTCAAGTATTATGAGAAATGAAAATGCCACTTCTACAAAAAAATAGCAATTTGAATCTTGTTTTGATGAGTAATCAGAGGAGCAAGGTCGAATGTCACCATTTTTGGGGATATGGATTACTATTATTAATGTAGTTCGTTCTCGTTTTCGGGAGGTTGATACTTTAAATATTAATGCGAATATACGAATTATTCCGGATAAAGATATTAGCCAAATGATCATGACCTACGTAAAAGGTACTTATCACACCGGAATCTTTAATTGGCCCATGGTTAGTTGATATTGAACCTTTTAAAAGTGATTGGAGTTTACAAGGACGTGTAACGTACCATCACCTTCTCCGACTTCGTTGTACGGGCAGAGTAAGGAATGACAATAGAAAAACATGTTCATGATGAGTGCTACCACTGCGGTGATCCTGTTCCTAGTGGTTGCCAATTTGAAGTCGAAATATTAGGCCAACTTCGATCTATGTGTTGTCCTGGCTGTGAAGCCGTTGCAACAACGATTGTTAAAAGTGGCCTTACTTCGTATTACGAGTACCGAACTGAGCCTGCCGAAAAAGCCGATTTAGTCCCCGAACAGTTTAAGTCTCTCTCCCTTTATGATCATGCAGATATTCAGCAAGATTTCGTACGAACGACAGATCAAAATTTCAGTGAGGTGTCCCTTTCTGTTGAAGGTGTCTCTTGTGCTGCTTGCGCATGGTTAATTGAAAAGCAATTAGTACGCGAAGATGGTGTTATTTCCATTCGTGTAAATACTACGACCAATCGTGCATTGCTCGTTTGGGATACTGAAAAAGTACAACTCAGCCATTTATTAACGGTTATCCATAATATTGGCTATCAAGCATCACCCTTTGAAGCTGATGCTCAAGAGCTACAATACCACAACATAATGAAGCAATATTTGTATAAGCTAGGTATTGCGGGCATTGCTACCATGCAGGTGATGATGCTTGCATTTGCGCTCTATTTTGAAGTCTTTGGCGATCTAGATAGTGAGTTTAAAAACTACCTCCGTTGGGTAAGCCTAATTTTTTCCACCCCCGTTTTACTCTACTCAGCACTCCCTTTTTATATTAATGCGTGGAGAAGCCTAAAAGCCTTCACATTAGGTATGGATGTGCCTGTTTCAATCGCTTTATTGTTTGCTTACGGTGCAAGTTTATACGCAACTGTTATGGCAAAAGGCGAAGTATTCTTTGAATCCATTTCAATGTTTACGTTCTTTTTACTATTGGGTCGATTCTTAGAAATGCGTGCCCGTCGACAAGCAGCGGCCGCCAGTGCAAATTTGTTAAAACTCATACCAAATATGGCTACGCTTGCTAATGGTGAACAAGTTGCAGCAAAAACGCTTAAAATAGGTGACGTTGTCACTATATTACCAGGGGAGCATTTCCCTGCAGATGGTGAAATAAATAAAGGATTAACAACCGTTAATGAATCCATGTTAACGGGAGAGTCAGTGCCTGTCACTCGCGCGATTGGAGATAAGGTGTATGCAGGGACGATTAACGGTGATGCCAATGTCACAATGACAGTTACAGTCAATAGAAATGACTCACTTATTTCTAATATCGTACGCTTGCAAGATGAAGCTCAACTCTCAAAACCTAAAGTGGCAGAGTTAGCCGATAATGTAGCTCGCTATTTTGTTGCTGCAATACTGATTATCGCAGCTAGCACTTGGTATTATTGGCATCAAAATCAACCTGATGATGCATTATGGATCACATTAGCTGTCTTAGTTGCCACCTGTCCGTGTGCCCTATCATTAGCCACACCAACGGCTATTACCTGTTCAACGTCTACACTTAGTAAATTAGGGATATTGCTTCGTCAAGGGCATGTATTAGAAACGCTATGTAACGTTAATCGACTGGTATTAGACAAAACAGGCACCTTAACTGAAGGTAACATTCGCTTAGTTGAAACGCGTACATTCGGAAACATAGAGCAAGACAAAACGTTGATGATTGCTGCTGAATTAGAGCGTTTCGCCAATCACCCTATTGCTCAAGCTTTTAGCCAATATCGCCTACAAAGCGTACTTTTTGATAAGGTCGAGAATGTGATTGGTTGTGGTTTGAAAGCAACGCTGAATGGTGATGAGTGGCGCATTGGTAAATATAGTTTTGCTCTTGATATTGAAAATAATCAATCGTTTAAAAATAGTAATGAATTCTCGGTATGGTTAACTTGCAATCAGCAACCTATTGCAGCATTTAAATTAGACGACCCAATCCGTCAAGAAAGCGCTCTTTTAGTTAAACAATGTCAGCAACATGGTATTAACGTAACAATGTTAACGGGTGATAATACTGTTCATGCCAATAACGTTGCTAAACAACTGAATATTGATGAGGTTATAGCTAACCAAACACCACAAGGAAAGTTGGCGTATTTGAACGAATTATTAGCAGATGACGTAGTATTAATGATAGGTGATGGTGTCAATGACGCCCCTGTTCTCGCAGGCGCTCACCTTTCTGTTGCTATGGGTGGTGGAACAGATATAGCTAAATCTTCAGCAGATATGGTACTAGTTGGCGATAAATTAGAACGTATCTTAGAAGCCCGTACTTTAGCATTGAAAACTCGAAAAATTATTCGAGAAAATTTATCTTGGGCGCTTGGCTATAACTTGATAATCCTACCTCTGGCTATTTCAGGACTGGTGGCGCCCTATTTTGCCGTTGTCGGTATGTCAGCAAGCTCGATCATTGTTGTATCAAATTCTTTAAGGTTATTAAAATAAATGGAAAGTCTTTACATATTAATACCTATCGCTATTGTTTTTGTCTGTATTGCTATCGGTATATTTTTATGGGCAGTGAAAAGTGAGCAATTTGATGATTTAGAGCGTCGTGGATATGATATTTTGTTCGACGAAGATGATACTAAACATAAAAACACAGTTTCCAATTCTGAATTAATAGAAAAAAAGCCAAGTAACGATCAAGATAGCAATAATGGTTAATTTAGATTTTTATGCTGCCTTTTTAATCGGCTTAATGGGCGCTGGCCATTGCATTGGTATGTGTGGTGGTGTTGCTGCTGCGATCACAATCGGTATGCCAGAAAACACAAAAAACAGTAAACGTTGGATTTATCTATTAAATTATAATTTTGGAAGATTAGTCGCTTATACAGTTGCGGGGGCAATTATAGGCGCAATGCTTGCGAGTATTGCTACCATTAATGGATCTAATAGCCCATTGATATTCATGCGCTTTTTAGCAGCAATTATGATGATTATTTTAGCGTTATATATTGGCCAATGGTGGTTTGGGTTAAACAAAATTGAACGTGTTGGGCAAGTGGTATGGCGATATATCTCACCACTAGCCTCATCATTTCTTCCCCTTAAATCACCGATAAAAGCTTTGCCATTTGGTTTTCTCTGGGGCTGGCTACCTTGCGGTTTAGTTTATTCAACTTTAACATGGGCAGCTGTTTCTGGAAGTGCTCTAAATGGTGCAATAGTAATGCTTGCTTTCGGGTTAGGTACATTACCTGCAATGTTAGCGGTTGGCGGTTTTGCGACACAGTTAAAAATATGTCTAAAGAACCTCTATTTTAGGCGTGTTAGTGCATTATTATTAATGGTTTATGGCATTCAAACTGGTTATATAGCAATCAAACAAATATTGTGACCTTTTTATTACTCGTAATAATGCTTCATAATATGTTAAAATATTGACCTACATCAAATTGGTTAGACAGGCATATGATTTCAGACAAGCTTACAACAAAACGTATCCAATCAGGTGGGTGTGCAATTCACTGCCAAGATTGCAGTATTAGTCAGTTATGCATTCCTTTCACGCTGAATGAGTCTGAGCTAGACCAACTGGATCAAATCATAGAACGAAAAAAACCGATCCAAAAAGGTCAGGAGCTATTTAAAGCAGGTGACGAACTAAAATCGTTATATGCTATTCGTTCTGGCACCATTAAGAGCTACACCATTACCGAACAAGGTGACGAGCAAATTACTGCCTTCCATCTTGCAGGTGATTTAGTAGGTTTTGATGCGATCAATGAAATGCAGCATCCAAGTTTTGCTCAATCACTTGAAACATCAATGGTGTGTGAAATCCCATTTGAAATCCTTGATGATCTTTCTGGTAAAATGCCAAAGCTTCGTCAACAAATCATGCGCTTAATGAGCAATGAGATTAAAGGCGATCAGGAAATGATCTTGCTGCTTTCTAAAAAGAATGCTGAAGAACGTCTTGCCGCTTTCTTATATAACTTATCACTACGTTTTTCTCAGCGCGGTTTTTCTCCACGTGAATTCCGTTTAACAATGACACGCGGTGATATTGGTAACTACTTAGGCTTAACGGTTGAGACTATCAGTCGTTTATTAGGGCGTTTCCAGAAATCTGAGATGTTAAGTGTAAAAGGTAAATACATTACAATTATTGATCACGATGAGTTAGCTCGTCTTGCTGGTGTGGCTAAAAGTAACACATTACCTCCACAATAATCGTTTTAACCCTATCCTTTTTAAATTTTAAAGCATCGTTTATACGGTGCTTTTTTATTTCGCTAATCCGCTATTTCTTATATTTATTTGTCCAGCGTATCAAAGTTTACATAATTTTCTCTATTATCGTTCCCATATCTTTCTATTCTAGGTTACAGTATTTATAAGGATTTATTTAATCTTTTGATATCTAAGTACATAGCCGTTGTTATACCTGTTTTAAATTCAACTTATCAAGAGATTGCCTACACAGTTGTGTAAAGGAGGCATTATGCAAAAGTATAAAAATATATTAGTCGTCGCAGATCCTGAAAAAGAACAACAACCAGCGATCTCGCGCGCTGTTCATCTTGCTAAAATGAGCAAAGATGTAAAAATTATTATTTTCTTAGCTATTTATGATTTCTCTTATGAAATGACGTCAATGTTATCATCAGACGAACGTGATGCTATGCGTCGCGGTGTGGTAATGCAGCGAGAAGAGTGGTTAAAGGAAATCATTCAGCCTTACTTAGAAAAAGACGTTGATATAGAAATTAAAGTGGTTTGGCATAATCGTCCTTATGAGGCCATCATTGCTGATGTATATAGCCAAGACATTGATTTACTTATCAAAGCCACTCATGAACATGATCGTTTAGGCTCTGTGATTTTCACACCAACAGATTGGCATCTGCTTCGTAAATGCCCTATTCCTGTACTTTTAGTTAAAGGTAATAACTGGCCTGAGCACGGCAAAGTATTAGGTTGCGTCAATATCTCTACCGATGATGAAACTCACGAGGAGCTTAACGAAAAAATCGTCAAAGAATCATTTGCGTTTGCTTCTATCGCTAATGCCGAAGTTAATTTAGTTAATGCTTACCCTGCAACACCGGTAAATATTACGATTGAATTACCTGAATTTGATCCTGCTAGTTATACCGATGCTGTACGTGGGTATCACCTAACGACGATGAAAGCACTCCGTCAAAAATATGGAATTAGTGAAGAGCAAACTCATGTGCTTGAAGGTTTACCTGAAGATATTATTCCTCAAGTTGCTGAAGATATAAAAGCAGAACTTGTTATATTAGGAACAACAGGTCGGACTGGATTATCGGCTGTCTTTATAGGAAATACCGCTGAAAATACGATTGATAGTTTAAATTGTGATTTATTAGCTTTAAAACCTGATGGGTACGTTAGTCCATTAGCACCTAATATCGATTAAGTAAGAAAGGCCTCTATTGAGGCCTTTCTCTTATAGAATGCGATTTATTTCTTCTCAGATTCTTGTAGCGTTAGCCATTTGGCAAATTTGGTAAGATACCACTCATTTGCTTTTTCTTTACAATATGCTCGACTTAACTTGCGACGACTCCATTCAGAAGCAATAGCTGATCGAGTCTGATTTGACGTCCGTTCTTTTAAATAAATGCTGCACAATTGAGCATTTGTCATATTTTGCGCATAGCCATTAACTTGCCCACCACCTAGCCCCAATTCTTGTGCTTGATGAGAGCTACAACCCACCATGAATACAAGGCTCGTTGTGATTAAAATACTGCGTAACATGCATGTCTCTATCGTCGAAATATTTCCAATCATGTTATCAGCTTAAAAACACAAAGAATATTGTTAGGTATGTGTTGTGCCACTGACAATGTCTTATTTTTGATAAAAATGACTTCTTATTGATAATCTACTCTTAAAAACACACCGTTTTAGGCTGGTTAACGTCATGAATAGTTATCATTTTTTAAGTCGTTATATATGCTGTCTCACCCTGTTGTTTTCAGCTTCTGCTTTTTCATTAGGCATTAACGATAGTAAATACATTGAATTAGGAGGAAGTTTAGATCCAAGTGTCGTCAATAATGTTAGTAGCGTATTAGAACAAAATGCGAATGTTGAACAATTTCGCTCCGTCGGTTTAGTGATTGGTAGCGGATATTGTTCAGGTACATGGCTTGGGAGTGATGAATCTCATAGCTATGTACTAACGGCTGCACACTGTTTATCAGGCTCTGATTCTTCAGAATATTCAGGTCAATATGTCTCGTTTAAACAACAAGATGGGACGATTATTGCTGCAGGTATTTCTACTAACTATTTTCGTACCTTTACTGGCTGCAGTGATGACATAGCGGTCGCAAAAATCCCGAAAGTCTCCGATCCCCTAGATGCAAATGGTGATGTCATTAAGCAACCGTTTGTCGACAATAATTTAAATACTGATTTGCTACTTAACCCTACTACCTTCACAGGATTTGGTATCTTCGGTTCACGTTCATTAGGTCAACTTGGCTATATTGGTAAGCGACATGGTGAAGGACATATTCGTTATTATTACCAAGACTGTTTAATTAATCAGGCCATTGAGAATACAGACGCATGGGCATTTGCAAGCCCAGGTGATAGTGGCTCTGCAATTTGGCAACAACGGAATGAACACCCTGTTGCTGTCGGTATTTCGTCATGGTGGTATGGCTGGCAATATGGGTATTCAGGTCACGTCCCTATTGCTTTACATATTGATTGGTTAAAAGGTGTCGTTCCTGTATTAAAAACCGTAGATGATATTGAAGATGAGCCGCCAGTTGAGGAACCTGCATGGTTATTAACCCATGAAGCACCGATAGAAACCGATCCTTTAGAGCAAAGTGTACGAGGCTCTGTTTATTATGTTAAGGGCGACAATGTTGTTTCTGGACCTGAACGATTTGTTTGGCGTTATCCACGAAAAATGACCAAATTTTCCGTTGCATTAACCCAAAAAGAAAACAATACAGAACATGAAGTCTGGTTGCGAGGTCAACGTAAAACACATTGTGGCTGGGGACGTATTAATAACAGTGCATGGTGTTACCCTGCGCCAAACTTAGGTCAACTTAAACTAGAATTTATTCAAGCAGATAATCCGACATTGCCTATCGGTACTTACAGTGGTGATTTTAGTTTAATGGTAAAAAGTCTCTATAACCGCTCTTACTCAGATGAAGTAACCGTTGCAACAAATATCGAGATTACTTCAGCACTTCCAAGTGACGGAGTCATTACTGATTCAACACCTTACGTTTCTCCTCGTTATGAAAAAGATATTTATGGCAGCGTATATTATCTATCCGATAATAAAATGAACCGTAATCGTGTGGTTTGGCGTCGCTATAATCGAGGTTATAGTCGTTTGAAAGTAAATGTAACGAATACAGAAACCGGAGAACAACAAACTATTATGTTGCGCGGAGAACGCTATATGGGTTGTGGGTGGACAATAATGAACAATGCCGCCTATTGTCGTTATATGCGCCCTGTTTATGGCGAGTTACGTGTGAGCTTTATCGCTGATGACAATAAAGATTTACCTATTGGTGAATATTCTGGATCTTTATCCGTTAACGTGAAGGGCTTACATAAGCGTGGTTTCACTAAAGACTTACACCTTGATATTAAATTAAATATTACCGAGTAATGTATGAAAAGAGTGATCCGATATACTGGTTTAGCGCTGATTGTTGGGTTGCTCTGTGTCTTTATTTTTAAACCCGACAAAACAGCTAACGAAATAAAAACACCTGAAATTGTAAGTGATACATCACGTACAATAAATAAGAATCAATTAACAAAAAACCTTTATGAGGTTGCTGAAGCGCCCAAAGATTTTAAAATATTAAGTATGGAAGAAGAAATAATCATTGATGATCCTTCTTATGTCGCTGAAGAAGATCTAGAAGGTAACCCACAACTTCATAGTTATGATCATCAAGTAGCGACAACAATTGATACACCGATTAATCTATTAACAGGCGAAGATCTCTGGCTTTACCGCCCCAATTTACTAGACAAAGTGAAACAAGAACAAGGAATATCAATACTACCGATTGAAAGTATTGTGGAAATAAATGATGAGTTACTCAGTATTTTAACTATTGGTGATAGCTTAGTTTTCACCATGCCAAATGGTGCTGAACAACAAATAATAGTATCAAAGATAAATACAATAAGTGACAAGGTAACATCATGGGATCTTCAAAACACACAACGCCAAGATATAGGGAAGATTACACAAATAAATAACTTAACAGAAGGTTCGTTTATTACTGACAATAAAGACGAATACCACTTAAGAACCGTGAATAATAAAGGATGGATAACCAGCAAAAGTCAGTTGATGAGTAACAACGATAATGCAGTAAAAAGAAACAGTGAGGCATTTTCTGAGCTTCTTAAATAAAGGGCTAAATTCTTTGTCGTATTTGGCAAAGTTTATTAGCCCATTATTTTAACAACGTAGTGACTAAACGTTAGTCACATCAATAAACATCGACTCATCAATGTTTGTTGAAGAAACCGTCGCTTCAGTAAAGGCATACTCAGCCTTCTCACCTTCACGATCTAATGGCAAGTTAACAAAATCAAATAGATTTTTATCAGCTAACTGGCTTGGACTGATGTTTTGGATAGATTTAAAGATAGCATCTACGCGACCTGGTGTTTTCTTGTCCCAATCAATTAACATCGCTTTAATACTTTGACGTTGTAGATTTTCTTGAGAGCCACACAGGTTACAAGGAATAATTGGGAAGGCTTTATGCTCTGCGTACTTAATTAGATCTTTTTCACGACAGTAACTTAATGGACGAATAACAACATTACGACCATCATCAGAACGTAACTTAGGCGGCATTGCCTTTAAACGAGAGCCGTGGAACATGTTTAAGAATAATGTTTCAACGATATCATCTAAGTGGTGCCCTAGTGCGATCTTAGTTGCACCAATTTTCTCAGCAAAAGAGTACAGCGTACCACGGCGCAAACGAGAGCAAAGACCACACGTTGTTTTACCTTCTTCCACTTTCTCTTTCACTACAGAGTAAGTGTCTTTATCTACGATATAGTATGGGATATTTAAGCTAGAAAAGTACTCTGGCAGAATATGCTCAGGGAAACCTGGTTGCTTTTGATCTAAGTTAACCGCAACAACTTCAAAATTGATCGGTGCTGCTTTTTGCAGGTTCAATAAGATATCCAGCATCGCAAATGAGTCCTTGCCGCCACTGATACATGCCATCACAACATCATTTTCTTCAATCATGTTGTAGTCAATAATGGCGTTACCGACATTACGACGTAGACGCTTTTGCAGCTTATTAAATTCAAGTACTTCTTTACGATTATCTGTCTGATTCATTACTACTTCTCTCACCGTCGGTAATCCCGACAGTAGAATTGCTGGATAAGAATTTATAGGGCGTGAATTATACGGATTTTAGACTCAACAGGAAATAGTAAACTACGGAAAACCGTCATTGGATAAATCGATACAAAAAAGCTCGGCTAAAACCGAGCTTCTTTGTATACGAGTCTTTAACCTTAAAAAGCGATTAAATTAACTAAATAATCCAGCAAAGAACTTTTTAACATGATCAACAAGGCGGCTGAAAATACTGCCTTGTTCAACTGAATCTAATGCAACAAGTGGTTGAGACGCAACTTCTTTACCATCAACAGAGTAAAGTACCTTACCGACGACTTCACCTTTCTCGATCGGTGCATCAAGTTCACCATTAAGCTCAACGCTTGCTGTCAATTTTTTGGTGTCGTTACGTGACAATGTCACATAGCTTGAACTATCAACACCTAACTCAACGTTCTCTTTATTACCAAACCATACGCGTTCAGATAAGATTTTATCGCCAGCTTTATGTGGCACTACTGTTTCAAAAAATCGGAAACCGTAATTTAGTAAGGCTTTACTTTCTCTTTCACGGGTTTTGGTACTTTTTGTTCCCATCACAACCGCAATTAAACGCATGTCACCTTCAGTTGCAGAACTTGTTAAGCTATATCCTGCACCGCTTGTGTAGCCGGTTTTCATGCCATCAACATTCATGCTTTTATCATATAACAAACCATTTCGGTTGCGTTGAGTAATATTGTTATATGTAAATGATTTCTCACTGTACAGCGGATAAATTGATGGTAAGTCGCGAATTAACGCTTGGCCTAATAATGCAATATCATACGGTGTAGTATAAAGATCACTGTGATCTAAACCATGAGGATTCGCAAAATGTGTAGCATTCATTCCTAGCTTTTTAGCCCATGAGTTCATTAAACCCACAAATGCTTGCTCAGAGCCAGCTACGTGTTCAGCAAGTGCAACACTTGCATCGTTACCTGATTGAATAATCAAACCACGGAACAAGTCCATTAGTGGTACTTCACTCCCTACTTCGATAAACATTTTCGAAGAATCAGGGAAATTACGTGCCCATGCGTTACGGCTAATAACAACAATATCATCTTTACTGATATTGCCTTGTTGCATTTCCTGACCAGCAACATAACTAGTCATTAATTTCGTCAAGCTTGCAGGGTTTAATTTTTCGTTAGCATTCTTCTCGACTAATACTTGGCCTGTATTGTAGTCCATCAATACATAACCCTTTGCACTTAATGTCGGTGCATCTGGAATAACAGAAGGTGCTGCTAATGATGAAAACGACACAGTACAAAGCGCAGTTACACCAACGAGAGAAAAAAGCGGTGATGTCTTTTTCATTTGAGGCAAAATCCCTTAAAAATACGATAAACAATCTAATATAACTATTTACAACATCATAAGTTCGTAAAATAGTTCAAATAGGTATATTAGTTGAGGCCCATTATAGCGTTTGCAATATGAAAAACTTCCTTTTGTAACACTGTTTTACGATTTGCACGCCATCTTTACATTTATAGCGTTAATAAAAAAAAATATAAACGTTTAATACTGCCTCTATCGTGTTTTTTTATTATTGCTCACGTTGTTATAAATTTTTCCCTATTTTAATGAACCTTTCGTACTTTTTTACTGACTATTCAATAAGTAATACATAATATAGTGATGTTTTTAACAGCTAAACATTAGGGATGTGAAATGAGCTATTATCTAAAATTAGAACAGCATGCTCGTAAGTTATCGCGTTTAGGTCATCTAAGCGCAATATGTGGTTGGGATCAAGCTGCAATGATGCCAAGTGGTGGTGCTGAAGCTCGCTCGGAAGCAATGGCTGAACTTGCGGTTATTACACATGAATTATCAACGGCTGGTTATCTTGCTGATTGGTTTGAACAAGCAGAAAAAGAGCAATTATCTAATGCTGAACGTATCAGCCTTGCTGCGTTAAAACGTCAATGGATGATGCATAACATTTTACCAGCCGAGCTAGTGGAGCAAAAATCCTTATTAGGCTCACAATGTGAGCATGCTTGGCGTACCCAACGTAAAGAAAATGACTGGGAAGGATTTAAACAAAACCTCGCTCCTGTTGTGAAACTTGCACGTCAAGAAGCGGCTATTCGCTCTAAAGCAACAGGATTAAGTCTATACGATGCCCTGCTCGATCTTTACGAACCAGGAATGACTTCTGAAATTCTTGACGGTATTTTTGCTGATGTAAAATCGTGGTTGCCGCAGCTTATTCAAGATGTGCAAAACAAGCAGAAGAATGACGCCGTATTGCCTTTAACCGGAACATTCCCGATTGCCGAGCAAAACGCACTTAGTCTAGACGTCATGAAATTATTAAACTTCGATTTTAATCATGGGCGGTTAGATATCAGTACTCACCCATTCTGTGGTGGTGTATCAACCGATGTACGTATTACAACGCGTTATGACGAAACTGACTTTACATCAGCCTTAATGGGCGTTATTCATGAAACTGGTCATGCACGTTATGAGCAAGGTTTACCACATCAATGGCGAGATCTGCCTGTAGGCCAAGCTCGTTCAATGGGGATTCATGAAAGTCAGTCGCTGTTTTTTGAAATGCAGCTTTCACGTAATATTGATTTTGCGAAAAAATTGGCGCCATTAGCACAGAAAACATTTAACCGTGAAACCGATAGTGCGCTGACGGCTGAAAACCTCAACACTATTAATACTCGCGTTAAACCGGGTTTTATCCGTGTTGATGCTGACGAAGTAACTTACCCAGCCCACGTAATTCTGCGTTATGAAATTGAACGTGATCTTATTGAAGGGATAATCGAAGTTGACGATATTCCTGAAATTTGGGATCAAAAAATGCAAGCTTATCTTGGTATTGATACGAAAGGTAACTTCAAAGATGGCTGTATGCAGGATATTCACTGGACAGATGGTAGCTTTGGTTATTTTCCATCTTATACGCTGGGTGCTATGTACGCCGCACAATTCATGGCTGCAATGAAGAAAGTAGTAGATGTTGAAGCTGCAATTACATCAGGTGATTTATCCCCTATTTTTACATGGCTTGAAACGAATATCTGGTCAAAAGGATGTACACTTTCAACGGATGAATTAGTAAAACAAGCGACAGGCGAAACATTAAATCCTCGTTTCTTTAAACAGCATTTAATGGCTCGTTATAACCAGTGATGCATTAAATCAGGTTAAATATTAGCCATAGTGTTTTAAGTAGTTAACCATAACTCACTATGGCTTTATAACTCTTTCATTTCTTTATTATTCATATTATCAAGGTGATCCACACTCAGTCATTAGGCGTAAAAAACTTAACGTTTAGAAACCTGAGGTAATATATGGATAATATTCGATTATCAACACGTGATATTCACACAATGGAAAAACGTCAAAGAGTTCAATTAATAAACTCTTTACCAGGTTTTAAAAGCGCCAACCTTATAGGAACGACAGATAAAGATGGAAATGAAAATGTATCCATTCTCAGTTCTGTTATCCATCTTGGATCATCACCTGCATTATTAGGCTTTATATTACGTCCTAACACCGTCGAACGACACACTTATACAAACATCCAGCAAACCGAACAATACACAATTAACGCTGTATCTGAGGAATTCTACCAACGAGCCCATCAAACATCTGCTCGCTATCCTAAAGATGTGTCAGAATTTAATGAAACGCGTCTCACCCCTTTCTATGACAATCATTTTGATGCGCCATTTGTATTAGAGAGCCCAATAAAAATAGGCTTAAGGTTAGTCGAAATCATACCTATTCCATCTAATGGTACATATATGATTATTGGAGAAATTGAGCGAGTGATTTTACCTAAATACGCACTACGAAAAGATGGCTATATCAATATTGAAAGCCTAGACTTAATGACGCTTTCTGGACTCGATAACTACCACGTAACGCAAAGTGTTGGACGTTTAAGTTACGCAAAACCCGATAAACCTATCGTACCACTCGATATTGATGGTAATGCTTTTTTTATTAAAGAGTAAAAGTAGAGCCTCAATGATTGTTAAAACAATATATTGAGGCTTATAACTTTAGATTAAAATGCTGATTATAATATTGTCTTCTTAATAACCGTCATTACACCCTGTTCGTTATTACTCGGCGCTTCAAATCGAGCTAATTTTTTTATCTCAGGATGGGCATTGTCCATTGCATAGCTATGGTAAGTTTCTTTAAGCATTTCTACATCATTGAAGAAATCACCAAAGCTCATACTCTCCTCGAACGTAAAACTGAATTCTTTTTGTAAGTACTTTATTGCGGCGCCTTTTGACGCTGTTTTATGCATTAAATCAAGCCAAATCTTCGCACTTACGACCACTTGATGAGTGCCACCAAATTGCGGTGATAGCACTGGATAAACATGCTCTTCTGTACCATTGAAATTTAAAACCGCGACTTTAATAAACTCATCATCAACAGCCAGTAAATCATCAACTAACTCAAGATTATGGTAATACTTACGAATTTCATCTAAAGCTTGTTCGCTGGTGGCTTCGGTATAGGCTGCATTCTTACCACATAACACAATGTCACAGTCCTGTACTTGCTTAACAGTTTTAAGAATATCGTGAATTTCATTGGTTGGGATAGTTGAGCTATACAACTCTTTTCCTTGATACATTACTAATGTACCGTTCTCAGCAATAAAGATCATATCATCTTTAATTGGAGCAAATGTATTCACTAGGCTTTGATATTGACGCCCTGATGCCGCAGCAAATAGCACATTCTTTTGCTGTAGTTGGTTGAATACATCATAAAAATCCGATGGTAATTGCTTTTTTTCACAAAGCAGCGTGCCATCCATGTCTGTTGCAATAAATTTAATTGAAGCTGTCATATAACCTTTACCACTGAGTGTTTATCACACTATTTTACCTGTTAGAGAGCAATCATTGTAAATGAATAGAAATAATTACTCATGAATCCGGCGGTTCTTATAGTAATACTCTTTATCGTGCTCAGTAATCGGTCTTAATATTCGGCAAGGGTTACCGACTGCAACCACATTGGCAGGAATATCTTTGGTAACAATACTACCCGCACCAATCACCGTATTCTCACCTATTGTCACACCCGGTAAAACCACCACATGTGCACCTAACCAGACATTATTTCCAATCGTCACTGGAATATTAAATTGGGCCACATCGCGACGAAGATCAGGGTCGATAGGATGACCTGCTGTTGCAATAGTGACATTAGGTCCGATCATGACACTGTCACCAATATAGATATGGGTATCATCAACCAAGGTAAGATTAAAATTAGCGTAAACGTTATTGCCTATATGTGTATTGATTCCCCAATTAGCACGTAGCGGTGGCTCGATGTAGCAATTCTCACCCACAGCAGCAAACAAATCTTTCATGATAGCTTGGCGCTTATCATATTCAGAAGGTCGAGTTTGATTAAAGTCATACAGCACTTCCAAACATTGTACTTGTGCATTTGCTAACGCTTCATCGGTACAAAAGTAGACTTTTTGACTATGAACTTGTTCGAGGTTGTCCATCGTTGCCCTTATTAAGACATTAATAATAACGCTAGAATAATACTGACAATTTGGGTTGGGAAGACTGCTGTAATGAGATTCAAAAGCTCATCACAAATACAGTTAGTCAGAACGAAACGTGAGAATCTAATCCCATTATTTATATTAATAATTGGTTACATTCACTATAAATATTATACTTAGATCACGGTTTAGTATTCTGATTTTCTATATTGTTCTGACATAACTGACTATAAAACAAAGGATAAAGTATGGCTTACCAAGCTAAAGATCTTAACTACCGTGGTGAAAATTGTGGTGTACATAATTGGATCACAGATGGCGGTCAATCTTTTTACTGGCATCCAGACTGGCTTCATATCGCTGAAGAAGAAACCGGCTTATACGGTAAAAAGAAAATTGAAGTTGAGCAAGGTGGTGAAGTCACAAAAGGACACGCCGTTCATACTATTTTGAAAAAGCTAAACGAAATACTTAAAGGCACAGATCACGAATAACAAAACCCCCTAACATGTTTATTATGATTTAAAACATGTTAGGGGCTTTAATTAGCTACAACGCATTAGCTATATTTTTCTGTTGTTTTTTCAACCAGTTTTATAATCACATTTACTGCCTTTTCCATCCCTTCGACAGTAATAAACTCATGAATACCATGAAAATTATATCCGCCAGTAAAGATATTCGGGCATGGTAATCCTTTAAATGATAAACGCGCGCCGTCTGTACCACCTCTAATCGGTTTGATCTCTGGCTGTACATCGCATTCAATCATTGCTGATTTCGCTAATTCAATGATATGTGGATATGGCTCTACCATTTCACGCATATTGAAATATGAATCGGTTAACACTAACTCTACACGCCCTTTTTCAAGTTGTAGATTTAGTTCATCAACTTTCTGCTGCATAAAGGCTTTACGTTGTTCTTGCCCTTCACGGCTAAAATCACGAATGATATAACCTAACTCTGTTTTAGCGACAGATGGTTTCATTGATTTTAAATGGTAGAAACCTTCATACCCTTCTGTCGCTTCTGGCGTTTCATTGCTGGGCATCATTAACTGAAACTGCGCGGCAATGTTCATTGAGTTCACCATCTTACCTTTCGCAGTTCCAGGGTGAACATTGGTTCCATGACAAATCACATCAGCAGAGGTTGCATTAAAGTTTTCAAACTCTAATTCACCTATAGGTCCACCATCTATGGTGTAAGCCCATTGTGCATTGAACTTCTCAACATCAAAGAGATCAGCCCCACGTCCGATTTCCTCATCAGGTGTAAAACCAATACAAATATCACCATGTTTAATTTCAGGGTGTGCCACAAGATACGCAATGGCAGTCATGATTTCAGCAACCCCGGCCTTATTATCCGCACCTAGCAGTGTTGTACCATCGGTAGTGATAATATTGTGACCGTGTAACTTATTTAAGTCGGGATATTGAATGGGAGATAGCACTTCATCACCAATGCCTAATGCAATATCACCACCTTGATAGTTTTCTACAATTTGTGGTTTAACATTTAGACCTGAAGCATCAGGTGCTGTATCCATGTGAGCAATAAAACCAATAGCTGGAATATCAGCAGAAACATTTGAAGGAAGACGTGCCATTAAATAGCAATGTTCATCTAATGAAATATCAGATAAACCCAACTCTTCCATTTCAGATTTTAGTTGTTGTGCAAGGTTAAATTGCCCTGCAGTACTCGGACATGATGCAACATCACCATCAGATTGTGTTTCGATGCGAACATATCGTAAAAAACGTTCAAGTAACTTATCCATCATTAACCTTACATAGCTTATTTATTTGCGTAATAAATTATGACGGATAAGTTAATTACTATTTTTGCGATGTATCAGTTTTAATATGAATAGACGGGTATTTAGGCCAATATGCCCTATTAAAGCTTTTAAAATGATTGAATCATGATTTTTATTAGTTACTGTTTGTTATTTTATCAATCAAATATAAAGTTATAGTGCGTTAGGGTGTTATTCAAATAATAAAAAAGCCCCTAACCTAGGAGCTTTTTTTTAAACTTATGCTTTACGCATTAAAGACATCTTTATCTATCTTATCAACTGGTGGCTCACCGCCATCTTGTGGAGGTTGCTCATCATCACTTTTTGCCACAGAAGTAACTTGTAATGTTACGCCAAACATATTGCGATAAATAATCCCTTTCACGTTAAAGAAGAAAGGTAATGTCCAAATCAATCCGATACCTGCAGTAGCAATCGAGATAAAGAACATTAGCATGATCACAATATAGATAGCCGTCATTGGCAATACTTTACGGATCGTTGCCATGAAAGAGTATTGAATCGCTTTTATTGGTGATACTTTCTTTTCGCACACTAATAAAATAGCCATGCTTAATGCCATTGTTAGGAATAAGCCAATTAATGGGAAAACACTGCTACCTAGTCCTTGAATAGAAGAAAGCAGTAACATGGTAATTAATGAAACAAGGGTAAAAGAAAACCCTTTAACGATCTGGCTTGGCTTGGTTGGTAAACCAACCGCATGGTTTAATGCCATTAGGCTAACCCCTGCATAGAGTGGCGCAATAAGCACATCAGACCAAAAATTAGCCATAAAGCCCGCTTTTAGTATTTCAGCGGTAAATCCCTGCCCTGTAATGAAAGCATCAAAAAAAACCGTTGGGCTACCTAATTGAACTTCAAGCCCTAAAAGTAATAATGCAACTTGCGCAAGAAACAAGCAAATTACGGCAGGCAAAAAGCTAAAAATGTTCTTCCCTGTGATTTTCCATGCTTCAACTAAAACAGTGACGGGTTGTAGCTCCACTTCCCCCTTCAATGCTTTTTCAATAGACCCACCAATGTGGAAGCTTCGATTAATTGGCTCTTTCATACTCATGTCAGTTATTGGTGTAATGGCGGCATTGTACTTCAGAGAGGGTAAGACAAAAACATTTCTAAGATAAAAAAACAGTCAAGCTGACTAATTTGTGTGTTTTTCATGCAAAAAAGTCAAAAAAGCTGATAATAAAATCGTCTTTCATTTAAAGATCGACTATTAAGACTAAGCTGTAATAAGGTTTTTTATTATAACGATAGTTTTTTGAATAATCATATTACCGACATGTTAGTAAAAGATTGTTTATAAAATCGATAAAGTGACTGACACCATATAAGGGATTTCACTACTTAACGATGAAAAATATTACATCTTTGCATTAAAATTAGTGAAAAAACGCTTTAATTTGAAAGACTACAGGTCTATCATGCGCCCTTTATTTTAAAGCCAAAATGTTGGGATTTAACCAAATAATCCCAGGTGGAGATAACGTAGAATTGAACGCTGAAAAAACATCTCAGAAACCTGTCATTCAGCTGAAGGGTCTTAGCAAAAGCTTTGACGGTAAGCAGATCATTTCAGGTTTGGACCTAAACGTAAACAATGGTGAGTTTCTAACCATTCTAGGTCCATCAGGCTGTGGTAAAACCACAGTACTTCGTCTAATTGCTGGATTTGAAACTGCCGATGATGGGCAGATCACCATTGATGGCAAAGATGTTACAGACATTCCTGCTGAACAACGTCTAGTAAACACGGTGTTTCAGAGTTACGCACTGTTCCCACATATGACAGTGTTTGAGAACGTCGCGTTTGGTTTACGCATGCAAAAAGTACCCGCGAGCGATATTGAGCCGCGTGTAATGGAAGCATTGCGTATGGTGCAACTTGAAAAGTTTGCCCCTCGTAAACCTCATCAACTGTCCGGTGGTCAGCAACAACGTGTTGCGATTGCTCGTGCGGTTGTAAACAAACCAAAAGTTCTTTTACTTGATGAATCACTGTCTGCACTTGATTACAAATTACGTAAACAGATGCAGCTTGAGTTGAAACAACTACAGCGTAAGTTAGGCATTACCTTTATTTTCGTAACACACGATCAAGAAGAAGCCTTATCTATGTCTGATCGCATCATTGTTATGCGCGATGGTCACGTTGAGCAAGATGGTTCACCTCGTGAAATTTATGAAGAACCAACGAATTTATTTGTTGCCCACTTTATCGGTGAAATCAACGTATTTGATGCAACAGTTAAAGAGCGTTTAGACGAAAAACGTATCATGGCTGATGTTGAAGGTCGCCACTCATTGATCCACTGTGATTTAGATGTGAATGTTGGTGATAAGGTTAAAGTATTACTTCGACCTGAAGACATTCTTATCGAAGAGATCCATAACGGTGACGAAACTAACGGCATCGTGGGTTATGTTCGTGAACGTACCTATAAAGGTATGACATTGGATTCTGTGGTGCAGTTAGAGTCTGGCAAGTCTGTGATGGTTAGCGAATTCTTCAACGAAGATGACCCTGACGTAGACCACTCTCTTGACCAAAAAGTTGCCATTACTTGGATTGAAAGTTGGGAAGTGGTACTCGCTGATGAGCAAGAAGTTTAATTTACAGAATTTCATTATCGCGTTAGTTGTTAGTTGGTTAGTACTGTTTGTATTTGTACCTAACTTAATGATTATAGGAACGAGTTTCCTAACGCGTGATGATGCAAATCTAATCAAAATGGTCTTTACGTTTGATAACTATGAAAGACTGTTTGATCCACTGTACGCAAAAGTACTTTGGCACTCTTTTTACATGGCAATCACAGCAACCATTCTGTGTTTAGTAATTGGTTACCCTTTTGCTTATGCCATTGCAAAAATGCCAGAGAAATGGCGTCCATTTATGCTGTTTTTGGTTATCGTACCATTTTGGACTAACTCTCTAATTCGTACATATGGCCTTAAACTGATGTTGGGTACGCGTGGTATTTTAAATAACACATTAATGTACCTCGATATTATCGATAAGCCACTGCGTATTATGTACACCGAGTACGCAGTAATGATCGGTTTAGTGTATATCTTGCTACCATTTATGGTGCTACCACTCTACTCCGCTATCGAAAAGCTTGATAATAACTACATTGAAGCAGCTCGCGACTTGGGCGCAAATAAGGTTCAAACCTTTATTAAAGTGATCTTCCCACTAACCATGCCTGGTGTTATTGCAGGTTGCTTATTGGTATTACTGCCTGCTTTGGGTATGTTCTACGTTTCCGACCTTTTAGGCGGCGCGAAGAACTTACTGATTGGTAATGTTATTAAGAGCCAGGTTTTAAACGCGCGAGATTGGCCATTTGGTTCTGCAACAAGTATTGCCCTTACGTTAGCAATGGCAATTATGCTGTATGCCTACTACCGTGCAGGTAAGTTGCTGAACAAAAAAGTGGAGCTTGAATAATGGGACGCTTGTTTAAATTTAGCTTTATGTCGGTGGTATATGCATTTTTATATACCCCTATCATTATCCTGATTGTTAACTCATTCAACGAAAGCAAATTCGGTATGAAATGGGGTGGCTTTACCACTAAATGGTATGAGCAACTGGTTAACAATGACAGTTTAATGCAAGCGGCAGGACACTCGATCACTATCGCTGTGTTCTCTGCAACAGCAGCATCCCTAATTGGTAGTTTAACGGCTGTTGCTTTATTTCGTTATAACTTTAAAGGTAAGAAGTTTGTATCAGGTATGCTATTTCTCGTTATGATGTCTCCAGACATCGTAATGGCAATCTCGCTACTTGCACTGTTCTTACTATTGGGTGCGAACTTAGGCTTCTTAACGCTATTGCTTTCTCATATCACATTCTGTTTACCTTTTGTTGTTGTAACAGTTTACAGCCGATTAAAAGGCTTTGATGTGAAAATGCTTGAAGCAGCACGTGACTTGGGCGCTAGTGAGTGGGTTATCTTAAAGCAGATTATCCTACCATTGGCAAAACCCGCAGTTGCTGCAGGTTGGTTATTAAGCTTCACCCTATCGCTAGATGATGTAATTGTAAGCTCGTTCGTAACGGGTCCAACTTACGAAATCTTACCATTGAAGATTTACTCAATGGTTAAAGTCGGTATTTCACCTGAGGTGAACGCCCTAGCGACAGTGATGTTGATAGTTTCTCTTGTTCTGGTTATTTGCTCACAATTACTGGCTCGAGACAAAATAAAGTAAGCATCAACAACAGCTAATGCTAAATGGCTAACTGTATTCAGTTAGCCATTTTTTTTACATATTATTCAATGACCTTTAAATATATTCTCCTGTAACATTTTCAAACACTTTTTTGCTATCTAAAAACGGAAACTTGCTCTAAATTTCGGCCACTTTTTATCGCATTCACTACGAAGACACTCGAATGAAAAAATGGTCATCTCTTGTTATTAGTACAGCCCTACTTTCAGCAAGTTTTAATGCTTTTGCTTCAGAAGAAGAGAAAGACAAACAGTTAGTATTTATGAACTGGGGGCCGTATATCTCTACTGAGCTTCGTGAACAATTCACGAAAGAGACAGGTATTAAAGTGATCTACTCGACTTACGAGTCGAATGAAACCATGTATGCAAAACTTCGTGCCCACCCTACAGGTTACGATCTGGTTGTGCCATCAACTTACTTTGTTGCGAAAATGCGCGACGAAGGTATGTTGCAAAAAATTGATAAATCAAAGCTATCGAACTTTACTGAGCTTGATAAGAACTACTTAGATAAACCTTTTGATCCAAATAACGATTACTCAATTCCACACGTAATCGCAATGACAGGTCTTGCGGTTAATACTGATATGTACGACCCAGAAGATTTCGACAGCTGGGCAGACTTATGGAATCCTGACCTTAAAGGTCAATTAATGCTAATGGACGACACCCGTGAAGTCTTCCATATTGCATTACGTAAGCTAGGTTACTCTGGCAACACTACCAACCCAAAAGAAATTGACGAAGCGAAAGCAGAGCTTGAGAAACTCATGCCAAACGTACTGGTATTTAACTCAGATAACCCTGCAGCGCCCTACCTAGCGGGTGATGTGGGTCTAGGTATGTTGTGGAATGGCTCGGCAGCAGCAGCACAAAAAGAAGGTTTACCAATTAAACTTGTTTGGCCAAAAGAAGGCGGTATTTTCTGGGTTGATAGTTTAGCAATAGCTAGAAACGCGAAGAATGTAGAAGCAGCACATAAGATGATCGACTTCCTACTACGCCCAGATATTGCCGCTCAAATTTCAGAGCAAACCGGCTACCTCACGGCAGTAGAAAAATCTAACGCTAAATATAAAGATGACCCAACTCTATTCCCACCACAAGAAGATCTTGATCGTGGTGAGTGGCAAGATTCAGTTGGTGACATGAATATCCGCTACGAAAATTATTTCCTTGAATTAAAAGCGGATCAATAAGTAAAACAAAAGCTGCCAATGGCAGCTTTTTTTATATTTGTTATTTATTAATAAACATGGTTAGTTGTGTTATTTTCTAAGGTTTTACTTATCATGTTTGTTATTTATCAATATGATAGCGGAATTTAACAGACAAATTACTCTTGTTTTGTGATGCGCTCGACGAATAATCTCTGCTATAATAACTCTGTTTTATAATCAACATCTGTTTCTGCATGTATCATGCGTCGACAACCAATTAGGAGAAGCGGTCAATACCGCTAGAGAACACTCTCGATATCCTGTTTAGTTAGGAGCTAACACAATGAAAAAATGGTCTTTATTAATGGCCGGTGCTGCATGTGCAATGTCAATGTTTTCGAACGTTGCGACTGCCGATGATAGCAATAAATCTAATGAGCTGTACTTTTACAACTGGTCTGAATACATCCCATCAGATGTTTTAGAAGAGTTCACAAAAGAAACAGGCATTAAAGTTATTTATTCGACTTACGAGTCGAATGAGACGATGTACGCCAAGCTAAAGACCTACGATAAAGGTTACGACCTTGTTGTTCCTTCTACTTATTATGTAGCTAAAATGCGTAATGAAGGTATGCTTCAAAAAATCGACCATTCTAAAATTCCAAACTTCGCAGGTCTAGATCCTAACTTTTTAAATAAACCTTTTGATCCTAACAACGACTACTCTATTCCATACATTTGGGGAGCAACGGGTATCGGTGTTAACACAGACATGATCGACAAGTCTAAAATCACTAGCTGGGCAGACCTATGGGATCCTAAATGGCAAGGTCAGCTAATGATGATGGATGATGCACGTGAAGTATTCCACGTAGCGCTTCGTAAACTTGGTTACTCTGGTAACACTGAAGATCCTAAGCAAATCAAAGCAGCATATGAAGAGTTGAAGAAACTAATGCCAAACGTATTAGTATTTAACTCAGACTACCCTGCTAACCCATACATGGCTGGTGAAACATCACTCGGTATGCTTTGGAATGGTTCTGCTTACATGGCACGTAAAGATGGCGCTCCAATCGACATCGTATGGCCAAAAGAAGGCGCAATCTTCTGGATGGATAACATCTCTATTCCTAAGAATGCGAAGAACATCGACAATGCATACAAGATGATCAACTTCCTACTTCGTCCAGACATCGCTGCGAAGATCGCACTACAAATTGGTTACCCAACACCAGTTGCTGCCGCTAAGAAACTGCTTCCAGCAGATTTTGTTAACGATCCAAGCATCTACCCACCACAATCTGTAATGGATGCAGGTGAATGGCAGAACAGCGTTGGTCCTATGACTGAAGTTTACGAAGAATACTTCCAAAAACTAAAAGCTGGTGAATAATAGCCACTCATCGTTAAATGCAAAAAAACCGAGCTAAATGCTCGGTTTTTTTATTTGAGTCAGACGGTTATCTATAACCTAATAAAATCATATAACCATTCAATAATTATGACAATTTACTCATACAGTTTTGATTCAGAATTTCTATATAAGCTATAACAACCATTTTAGATGTAAGTTATAAGGTTATAATGTCTACAAAATTTAAAGCGCTAATCCCCGTTTTATTCGTTTCAACCCTTTCGGCTTGTAGCGCCCCGATGACACCAGTCGATAAAGAACTCGTCGTTGACATGAATGGTGTTGTTACTGCTCAATATCAAAAAGATTATGATTACTGCAACCATTTTGCTGATAGTGTTTCAACACCTGAAATGACGTCAGCAACAAAAAAGAGAGATGTAGTAATTGGCACTCTAGCAGGTGCTACAGCGTTTGGTGCAGGCGCTTACGATTCGGATAATTACGATACGATAAAACACCCAGGAGTTGTAACTGCATTAGGTGCTGTTGTTGGTGCAGCTGGCGGATACGTAGCCGGCTCTAATGAAGCATCTAAAGATGAAAAACATAAAAAGTCATCCGTTCTTCGCCAATGCTTATTACAAAAAGGTTATCACGTTTACGATATATCTTAATTAATCGAAAAACATGCTCACCTTTTGTTCTTATAATAAAAAAGCCTCAAACTTGAGGCTTTTTATTAAGCAGATAATATTTCGTCTACATAAGCAGGTACTAATTCAGAAGCTTTACCATAACGTTTTTCTTCAAATTCATTTTCTACGTTACTTGGTTCAAGATTTAATTCAATCGTATGAGCGCCCTGCAAAGCAGCTTCATGTACAAATCCAGCTGCTGGATATACATTGCCAGAAGTACCAATAGAAATGAATAAATCCGCCTTCACAATGGCATCATGAATTCTATCCATTCCAATTGGCATCTCACCGAACCATACAATATCAGGACGCATCGGTGCAGGAATTTGACAACAATGACAATGATCACAGGTCGTTAAGTCACCATGCCATTCAATTGTTTGTCCTGATTCACAGCATCGTGCTTTTAATAACTCTCCATGCATATGAATGACATTTTTACTTCCTGCTCTCTCATGCAAATTATCAATATTTTGCGTAACAATAGTCACGTTACCATCTAATTCTTGTTCAAGTTTAGCAAGTGCAATATGTGCAGCATTAGGCGCTACAGAGCCATTCTCGATTTGGGCTCGACGCGCATTATAAAAGCGTTGCACAAGCTCAGGGTCACGTAAATAGCCTTCTGGTGTTGCAACATCTTCAACACGATGTTCTTCCCATAAACCATCAGCGGCACGGAAAGTTCGGATGCCCGATTCAGCCGAGATACCTGCACCCGTAAGTACAACGATATTTTTATAGGGAAAAAGCATATGAACATCCTTTATTTCAGTATTTATACTGCCTTTATAGCACTGAAATACAAAGAATTTAACCCTAACAATCTAGGTTCTTAATTATGCGTGATTTCACCCTACAAAACCGTGTAAATAAACTTTTCAGTATCACAGTTAGATCAGCAACCTGAATCAATAATTGTAATAATAGGTTCGCCCCCAGTGTTATTTTCTTTGTAACTTAAATAACAATTGGTCGCTTTGATTTTATTAACATCATCTTTGTCTTTTCTATCCAGTTTTTTGAGAAAAGTCGCAACAAAAACACGCTCACCACCATTATGTGAATTAGAACCCGTCTTATCTTGGTTAAATGCCCAGTTTTTATTAAAATCCACAATCGTTAAACCAATACCGACGTATATTGCTTTCGGGTAACCATTCCAGATAGCGATCCCCTCTACCTTTTTACGGCCGGTAATATCATTTTCATCGCCTTGTATTACAGCTTTTCCGTAGATAATCCGAGATATTTCAGTCATAGATCCTTTAAGCTCATGTAGCTTGGCGCGATACGTATCTGAAGAAATATTGAGGAATTTAGGAGCCGCAGTAACAGCAAGGATACCGAGAATGACGATAACAATAACAACTTCAATCAGGGTAAATCCTGCTTTATTCCTCATCAATTAATCCTTTTTAATGTTTTATTATTGATATTATTGGCAGTAGTATTTTACTTTATTGTACAAAAACTTAACAGGATGAATGAATAGCTATAAGTAACAAAAAAAAACATTAAGCTCGAATTTTAGGTATAAAAAAACCGACACGAATGTCGGTTTTAAAAATCACTAACTATGATTATGCATTAGACGAAGGTTTACTCTTCGCTTCATGCTGCTGTGATTCACTGTATCCTGGTTGGTTTTCAGGCAGATCTTTTACTTCTTCAAACCATTCGCTGTGGTGTTCACGCGCCCACGTTTCATCCACTTCACCAGTTACCATGCCGTCAAGACCCGCTTCCATACCGAACAAACCAATATAGATGTGGAAAATAAAGCCACAGATCAGAATAAGTGCTGAAATCATGTGTACGAGATTTGATAATTCCATGTGTCGACGCGTTTGGTCGAAAATTGGAAAATCTAAAACAAAACCACTCACGACAATGAATACACCAAAGAAGGCAAGTAGCCAGAACAGTGCTTTTTCACCACCATTTGAGAAACCAGCTTTAGGGTGTGAGCCTTTATGTTTGCCCACCATACCACCCATTTTTTTAAACCAATCAATATCAACTTTATTGAAGATACTCTTACGCCACCATTTAACGACCACTAAAAGAAGAATGATTGCAAATAATGGCCCCATATAGTTATGGTATTGTTTCGCGGCATAAATGATCCAGCCCCACACTTCTGTTGGGACGATAGGTTTAATAAAATGTTTACCGTAAACAAGAGCTAAACCGCTAAAACCTAACGTTAAAAATGTGAATGCCAAACTCCAGTGTAAAGCACGATCCATCCGGCTCCAACGCTGAATTTTACGACCTGTTTTAGGCTTACTTAATTTAAGAGGGCCTACCACAAAGTAGGCTAGTGTTACCATCACAAGGCTGCCAAAAATAGCCATCGCGCCAAGTGGTGACATCCACTTTTCTTTTAAGATATACCATGTTTGACCAGGCACACTGATCAACACATCATGCTCAGGCCAACCCGATGTGGTATACCCTTTTTCGCCATCCTTGACCGCTCGCCAATAATCAGCACCTGCAAAACCTATGACTTCTTTTTTTACCACAGATTCGCCAAGTTGCTCGCTACTGGTTGATGTAGTGGCTTCGTTTGCCATCACTTGGACAGAAAACGCAACCATTAATGCGGTAACGAATACCGTTAACCAGCGTTGAATTCGCTTAGTCATTAAAGCTCCTGCCTGCTCAATTTGAACAGATATTTTGTTACATCCGAGATCTAATATTTAGGCTCAACACTTATGTTGAGCCCAAATAAAGACAATTACGCTTTACGAACTTTTGCTGCGTCGTACGCTAGATCTTCAGTACTTGCCCAACCTGCATCTTTTGCACCACGAGCAACAACACGCTTGCTGAAGATTTCAGAAATCTTCTCAGCATCACCTGCAAGTAGTGATTTAGTCGAACACATAGATGCACACATTGGTAACTTACCTTCTGCAATACGGTTTGCGCCGTAAAGTACACGCTCTTTTTCTGAACCAGGTTCAGTATTTGGACCGCCAGAACAATAAGTACATTTATCCATTTTGCCACGCTCTGCGAACGCTTCCTGTTTAGGGAACTGAGGCGCTCCAAATGGACAAGCAAATAGACAGTAACCACAACCAATACAAAGATCTTTATCGTGCTGAACGATGCCATCTTCTGTTTGACTAAAACAATCTGCCGGACAAACCGCCATACAAGGCGCATCACTACAGTGCATACAAGCAACAGAAATAGAGGTTTCACCTGGTAGACCATCGTTTAGTGTCACAACGCGACGACGTTGAATACCCCAGCCTACGGCTTCTGAATTAGCATTTTTACAAGCTGTCACACAACCATTGCATTCAATACAACGCTTAGAGTCACAAAGAAATTTCATACGTGCCATTTGATGACTCCTTACGCTTTAGAGATATTACAAAGGGTGACTTTTGTTTCTTGCATCTGAGTTACTGGATCGTAACCGTATGTCGTTGCTGTGTTAGCAGCTTCGCCAGAAACATAAGGCGCACATCCTTCTGGATAATGACTACGTAGGCTTTCACCTTCGAATTCGCCACCGAAGTGGAATGGTAAGAATGCTAAGCCTTCACGAACACGTGGGGTTACCATCGCTTTCACTTTAATACGGCCTTTTTCTGCACCTTCAACCCAAACCATCTCGCCATCTTTAATGCCACGATCGTTTGCATCTTTTAGGTTAAGCTCAACGAACATTTCTTTTTGTAGCTCTGCAAGCCATGGGTTTGAACGCGTTTCTTCACCACCACCTTCGTACTCAACCAAACGACCAGATGTGAGAATAATTGGATATTCTTTTGATACATCTTTGTCTTGAATTGACTTGTACAGTGTTGGTAGACGGAACAAGTGTGCTTTATCATCCCAAGTTTGGTACTCAGGAAGAAGATCACGACGAGGTGTGTACAGTGGCTCACGGTGAATAGGCACTGCATCTGGGAATGTCCAAACCACAGTACGTGCTTTGGCGTTACCATATGGAATACAACCGTGTTTAATCGCTACACGCTGAATACCACCAGAAAGATCAGTTTTCCAGTTTTTGCCTTCAGCAGCCACTTTCTCTTCTGCTGTTAGATCGTCCCACCAACCAAGTTGCTTTAACATCTTAGCGGTAAACTCTGGGTAACCATCTTCTAGCTCACAACCTAATGAGTAGCTATCGTCAGCCAATAGGCTTACACCATTGTGCTCAACACCAAAACGTGCACGGAAGTTACCGCCACCCTGTGCCACCGTCTTAGATGTATCATAAAGAATGTGTGTACCTGGGTGTTTCATCTCAGGCGTACCCCAACAAGGCCAAGGTAGACCGTAAGTTTCACCGTTCACTGGGCCACCAATCGCTTCAAGAGAAGTACGGTTGAATGTATGCCAGTTTTGTTGGTGCTCTTTTAGACGCTCAGGGCTTTGACCTGTGTAACCAATCGTCCACATACCTTTGTTGAATTCACGTGTAATGTCTTCAATGTGTGGGCGGTTATTTTCAACTTTAATGTTTTTAAATAATTGATCTGCAAAACCAAGACGCTTAGAAAGCAAGTACATGATTTCGTGATCAGGTTTCGATTCAAATAGCGGTTCGATAACTTGATCACGCCATTGAATAGAACGGTTAGTTGCTGTTACTGAGCCGTATGTTTCAAACTGCGTAGTCGCTGGGAATAGGTATACATTGTCTGTACGACCATTCATTACAGCGGCAACACCTGGATATGGGTCAACGATAACCATCATATCCAGTTTTTCCATCGCAGTTTTCATTTCAGGACCACGAGTCTGTGAGTTTACAGCATGGCCCCAGTAGAACATGGCGCGGATGTTATCGCGCTGTTCAATCTTATCTTTGTTTTCTAACACACCGTCGATCCAACGAGAGACAGGAATACCCGCACTGTTCATTGGTTTTTTGCCGTTGTAAGTGTTTTGGTCGAAACGACCTTGTAGCCATGAGTAGTCTACATCCCACACTTGTGCCCAGTGTTTCCAAGCTCCTTCAGATAGGCCGTAGTAACCAGGCAGGTTGTCAGAAAGCACGCCAAAGTCTGTTGCGCCCTGTACGTTATCGTGACCACGGAAGATGTTTGCACCGCCGCCTGATTTACCCATATTGCCAAGTGCAAGTTCAAGGATACAGTAAGCACGTGTGTTGTTGTTACCTGTTGTATGCTGAGTACCACCCATACACCAAACAACACAACCAGGACGGTTTTCAGACAGCATTTTCGCTGTTTGATAAACTTGATCTTCTGGCACGCCAGATACGCGCTCAACTTCTTTTGGATTCCATTTCGCCACTTCTGCGCGAACTTCGTCCATACCGTATACACGTTGACGGATGAATTCCTTATCTTCCCAGCCATTGTTGAAGATGTGGTATAGCACCCCCCATACAAAAGCAACGTCAGTACCTGGACGAAGTGAAACGTAGTGATCTGCTTTTGCCGCAGTACGTGTACGGCGTGGATCGACAACCACAATCTTACAGCTGTTCGTTTCTTTCGCGATAAGGATGTGCTGCATTGCTACTGGGTGAGCTTCAGCTGGGTTTGAACCAATGAATAACATCGACTTACAGTTATGCATGTCGTTTAACGAGTTAGTCATTGCACCGTAACCCCAAGTGTTCGCTACACCTGCCACTGTTGTTGAGTGACAAATACGCGCTTGGTGGTCAACGTTGTTCGAGCCCCACATAGAAACCATTTTGCGGAACATGTAAGCTTGTTCGTTGTTATGTTTTGCAGAACCTAGGAAGTAAACAGAATCTGGGCCTGATTCTTCACGGATCTTAAGCACTTGTTGGCTAACTTCATCTAACGCCTGTTCCCAGCTCAGTTTCTTCCACTTGCCATTAACAAGTTTCATTGGGTATTTTACGCGACGTGCACCGTGACCATGTTCACGAAGTGCTGCGCCTTTCGCACAGTGTCCACCAGCATTAAAAGGGTGATCAAAAGCGGGTTCCTGGTGAGTCCAGACACCATCTTGCGTCTCTGCGTAAATACCACAACCCACTGAACAGTGTGAGCAAATAGTACGTTTAACCACTTTAGGCGCGTCGTACACATCTTCTGATGCAGCTTCTGCTTTTTTCATCATACCTGGTGCAAACATGCTTGCACCTGCAACGCCACCAGCCGCAGCTAGAGATGTATTACGAATAAAAGAACGACGAGAAATACCCAGTTGGTTTTCTGCTTTGCTCACTTTATCGGAACGTTTAGTAAGTTTCATTTAGAGCTCCGCCTTACAAAGTGTTGTAGTAATCACGAATGTGTTGGGTCTCGTGATAACCTTTAGTTGTTTTTGTTTTTTTCTCTTCTGACTTTTCAACAGCTTGAACTGCTGTTGTCGTTCCAGCAGCAACAGCACCAGCAGCCACTGTTAAGCCAATGTTTTTCAACAATTGACGACGGCTTTCATTGGTTTTTTGCTCACTCATAAAGTTTGCTCCTTTATCGTCACTAAAATAAGTTACGATGGGTTTTTGCCTTAGTTTTATTGCTTTGAATCAAACCGTTGCAAGCAACGTATAGGGATTATTTTGATTCTAAAAAGCGTGTTTTCTCTACAGTTAAGAACTGCAAAGCGAGCTCACCAACAGCGGTATAAAAAACAGCACTGTTAGCAGCTTTAACATCGGTACAGAACTTTTCACACCACTCAGCTAAGTGACGATTAAAGAACGTTTTTTGAAGGTGCTCATCGCCGCCTTCAACTAGCATTGCCATCACTTCAAGCAAAGCCGCAATATGATCTTCCGGTTCTTTCACTGACTCATCACGTTCAAATCCTAATTGCTTAAGATCTCGTCGAAGATAAGCCAGAGGCATTTCCATTAATGAACCTGTTAAATACCATGATCCAAAAGGCACAACTTCACCGCGACCAATACCAATAAAGACATCTTGATATTCTTCTTCAACTGCAAGTGGCATGCTCTTTTGTGCTGCAAGTTTCAGTAAAGGCCAAGCAGCAGACATAGTAGATTGTTGAGGTTTATTAGCCGTATCAACATCTATATCAGCCAAAAAATTCAATACATTTTGATCAGGCGCTTGACGAAATAAATGTGCAAGCATGTTATAAATTTCAATACGAAGTACTGCGTCTTCATTCAATGACGTTTGAGCTGGGCTCATAGCAATTGTTTCCATCTTCGTTCCTTAAACTCGAGCCTGACTTTCTGGATCTTTTTCCATTTGTTCGAAAATATCGCGAACACGACAATCTTCACACATGGATAAACGACGAATAGCATCACCTTGGAAGTGAGAATGTCCTTGAAGTTTTTCAGTTAACATTTTCACCATAGATGCTGGCGCAAATGCATTTCCACAACTGATACAACAAGCCGCAGGCTCTTCATGAACAAGACGCGCTTCTTTACGAGCATGCCAATCCCAATTAAAACGAGGTTCTAATGAAATGACTTTTTCAGGACATGCTTTTTCACACATACCACATTGAACACAGTCCTCTTCAATAAATAGAAGTCCTGGACGATCACCAATGGCATGTAAAGCGCGAGTTGGACAAACTGCCACACAACTCATACATAACGTACAATCCGTTGTGTCACATGAAACAGAACCATAAGGCGCTTTTTCTACAACGGAAGATTGTTCTGGTTTTGTACTCGCTTCGGTGTAAAGCATTTCAAGTGAAGTAAATAGTTTTTCACGTTTAGAGCCAGTTAAAGCCTCTGTAACAGGAGAAACTAGTGCATCGTCATAAGAAACAAAGTTTTCAACATCACTAAAATCAAACAGACAAATACGATCAGCGTCATAACCCATTTCGGTTAAGAAACGTTGAGCCATTGCAAGCTCATTCGATAAAACACGATCAATCGTGGCAGGAATATATTTTGTGTTAGTCGCAAGAAGAACTTGATGCGCACCATAAACCAATGCACTAAACCATGTATCAACACCAACAGTTGCAAGCTCTTCTAATGCAATCGCAATAACTGAACTTGGAAACGTTGCTAATGCAGCAGTCACCGCTTTCTCATCACGATTGCCGTACAAAAGTAATGTTGGTTTCTCACCGCCCTCTTGCTTATAACGAGTAAGAACACGATGAACAAAGTTTTGTGTATTTTGAGGATCAGGTAATGCGTATGTGATCGCCTCTGTTGGACAAGCTGTAGCACACGTGCCAACACCCTGACAAAGGTAAGGATCAATCGCAATTTCTACCCCATCACTGCTTAGCGCACCAGCAGGACATGCATCTAAACAACGATCACAACCTGAAACACCACGCGATGAATGCGCACAAAGATCAGGATTTAGGCGAAAGTATTTAGGTTTATCAAAAGTCCCCATCATAGCCGGTAGTTCTTCCACCAGCTGAGCCAGTTTATCTTTACGACTACCTACCGCGTAATAACCCGGCGCAGGAATTTCTAACGACATAATGCCGTTTTCTGTCATATCTAAGATCAAATCAAAGCAATCACGACCGATAGCCACTTTTGCTAAATTCGCTTTGGTCAATTGACCTGCAACCTGACAAGTTACTTCAAACGCGCCAAGATAACCTTTTGCTGATACGTCATGGCTAAAGTAAAGATTAGACAAGCTTGATTTTTCGCCTGTTGCATCCGTTGACAGCAAGGTGACGCTATTAAGTTCTGAAAACTGTTCAGCAAGTGCAATGATGTTTTCCTGAGTACCCACGATCAACAAATCCCCACGGCTCTCATAGGTAACCGTAGGTGGAATTAAATTTGTTAGCTCTACTGTGCCATTAATGGCAGCAGCACGCGCTTTACCGTTTGTATCAGAAAATGCTTCTAGTGTACTTTTTAACATTCTTATTCCTGTTTGCCCGTCACCGCTAGTCAGTGCCGATTGAAGAAGTAACGAAGTTATGTCTTAAAGTTTTTCTACAATAAAATCTGACTTTCGTTTTTGGCTTCTTCCACTCTATATAGAGCAATAACCGATCCAACTTTTCACGGAATAAAATGACTTAAAAGGAACTAAAGTCGGAGGTGGATAATTACACCCACCAGCATTGAGACATTTTGTCCTAGCGCAAAAGACCCATCGCGCCAAAATGTCCCAACATTTAATAAGGTTTTAGTTCCCTTTTTGTCTCACTCTATAAATTTAAATCTCTTGTGCTGAATTTTTCTCTGGAGAAACCGTTGTAGGGTTAGTTTCATCCTCAGCACCATTATCCGTAGATGAAGATATTGTTGACTGGAGAGTATCTTGAGAAGTTAAGGATGTTTGCTCTGTTGCTGTTAGCGCTAATTCAGACTGTTCAGCCTTATTATCTAACTCAGAGTTGTACATCGTTTCACTGCTTAAATCTTCAACCATATCAGTTACTTTCTCTACCGCTTGATTTACCCAACCACGCATTTGAGAAGCGATGGCAGGATCTAACGTTGGGATGTTGCTAAAGTCTTCAGTGCAATCATCCATGTCACTGATATAATTAAATTCTTCTGAATGAAATAACTTACGTAATGCTGCTTTCTTAACTGATTTCTCAACCGACTCTTTCATAAATGATGCAACGCCAGAATCGTAAGTCACGGTTGATACATCATCATGCGTCAGTGCAATATCAGGGGTGTCATCAGCGACTAAATCAGTTTTATCTAATTGATTATCTAATGTTTTGTCCGTTTCAATAGATTCAGAAATATCTGTATGAATAGCCGTATTTTCGGTAACAACCACATCTTGTTCAGGGGCCGTTTCAGTACTTTCGAGAGTTAATGTCTCACCTACAGATTTATCTTCTGTTTTGGTTAATTTTCTTTGAGACCAACGTTGAAAAAAATCAGTTGCCACTTGAACGCCCTTTTTGCTTTTTACCTTTACCGCCGCCTCGACGTTTACACTCTTCTAATTCACCGTGTCGTCCAAGATACGCTTCCATCCAGACTTGAATAGGCAATGGGATGTGAATGTGAAGAACAACATAATCTCCATCCATATAACGCGCTGCAACCCCTTGAGCTGCCGTCATTAATACAGGTTTAAGTTGTTCATCTTCTTCAGCACAAACAAAAAATAAATGCGGATCTTGTGCGTTTAAGTTAAAGCGATACTCCATACGTTCATCACGAAATAATTCTAACGGCAGCATGTAATTACCAGCACCGATTTCTACAAGTGCTACGTTTGAGTCTTGTTCACCATTCAAACAAAGATCTTCAATCGTCCATGCGTATGTCGTCCAACGCCCAACTTGTTTCTCTTCTGCTTGAAGTCGAAAATAAATAGGCCAAATACTTTCATCTTTCTTTATTTCTAGCTTTACTTGTTCTGGCACAATGACTCCTTACATCTTGCTTTTTACACACTCGCTTATCGCGGTATGTTGAGAATATTCGTCCGTAATAAGCAAAATTTAGACCAAGTGCGAAATATAAATCAAAATATCGCCAATAATGGCAACCAGTAGCCTCTTTCAATCCGTAAATGGAATTTATGGAACAATATTTGCTTTAATGCGTTAGAGATAAACTTATTTGCCTTAATACATGCCATTTAATGCTACTTATTGAGCTTAGTATCATTGTGTGTATTTTGACGGACTTATTTGAAATCTCGATACGTTTCTTGTAACCACTGGATATCCTAATGAGCCAACTCCCTAAAATTATAAAAACTAAATCCGCCGTTAAGCAGACAATGTCTGTGGAAATCATGGATGAGTACGGTGATCTTCAAACCAAAGAAATTGCGTGTGAGCATCCCCTAACGGTTTATTTGAATTGGATTGAGATCGTTACCCTGATGACCCTAGGTGAACGACCTTCTGCACTTGTGCTCGGTTATCTAAAGAACCAAGGCTTTATCGAAGATATTGATGCCATTGAATCTGTGATTATTGATTGGGATACCAATTCAGCGGCGGTGATCACCCGTGAAAATACCCATGGCTTAGAAAAGAAATTAGAGAAAAAAACCGTTACCTCTGGCTGTGGTCAAGGCACTATGTTTGGTAACGTAATGAAAAAGCTAGAAAACGTGACACTACCGCAAGTACAAATAAAACAATCTATGTTGTATGGGCTGCTTGAAGCGCTAACTCACCACAATGAAACGTACAAGGCTGCAGGTGCCGTTCATGGTTGTGCCGTTTGCCGTAATACAGAAATCTTATCGTTTGTCGAAGATGTAGGTCGCCATAACGCTGTTGATACCCTAGCCGGTGAAATGTGGCTAAAAGGCGAAACGGGCGAAGATAAGATTTTCTACACCACAGGCCGCTTAACCTCAGAGATGGTAATTAAAGTCGCACAGATGGGTATTCCCGTACTTCTATCCCGCTCTGGTGCAACACAAATGGGCTATGAGTTAGCGCAGAAGCTCGGTATTACTATGATAGCCCGCGCTAAAGGTCATCGCTTCCAAGTTTATAATGGCGGTCAGAATCTTATTCTTGATGTGAAAGGTGCTGATACCTCTCAGCAATCGAAGAAAACAGAGCAACCTTCTTCTAATAAAGAGCAAAATTAATGGCTGACTTTCCTGAATTCATGAACGCGAAACTTGTCGCAGAATATTTAGATCTTAATGAGAAGAAAGTCTATGCCCTTGCTAACGATGGCTTACTTCCAGCAACAAAAGTGACAGGGAAATGGTTATTTCCTAAAGCAATGTTGGATAAATGGCTATTAGAGTCTTGCCATAACGGTGTGTTAACCGATCGATTATTAATTGCCGGCTCAGACGATCCACTATTACAAATGGTGGTAGGTAAGATGGCTAACCAATTAGGCAGTACCGCATTAGTTGGTTATACCTCAACGGGTACACGACAAGGTTTAGCCATGTTAAGTAAAGGCCACGTTGATATGTGCGCCATTCACTGGGGAAATGCAGAAGAAGCTAGCCTGCGTCACCCTGCACTATTACAACAATACCAAGGGCATAAAAACTGGGTATTAGTCCATGCCTTTGAACGTGAACAAGGCTTAGTGGTCAGTAAAGAGTTAGCAGAAGCGGTAAATTCAAAATCTATCCAACTGCCTGAATTACTATCTTCTCGCTGGAGCTGGGCACTACGTCAAGAAGGTGCAGGTAGCATGCGTGCGTTAGATGAATGGTTACACGGTCACGCTTATAATCTTTCTATGCTTAATCAATCAGATGTGTGTAACAGTGAACGTGAACTTGCCTCGTCTGTTGCTCGTGGTAAGGCTGATGTGGGCTGCGCTAGCCAAAGTACGGCGGGTGAATTTGGCTTAGGCTTTATTCCACTATGTACCGAAGCGTTTGAATTGGTGATCCCAAAGAACATTTACTTTAGAACACTACAGCAACAATTGCTGCAAGCGATTTCAGAGGAAGATGTTCAAGCTCACGGTAAAGCACTCGGTGGTTATAACTTTGCACGTACAGGTAAACAGGTATGGAGTGCTAACTAAGTCAGCTAATAGCTAACAACATACCCTGAAAGTCGCTGGATAATAAAAAGCCCTGATAATGCATGATGATTATCAGGGCTTTTTCCATTCAGTTTAAAACCGCATCACTATTAGTTAAAAAGAATTAATAAGAACGAGTAAGCAAACCAATAATAGAAGCGTCTGTTTCACCAAAATACAAGGTCACTGACTTTGTTTCACCTTGTGCAAATTTTCCCTTTTGCTCAATTCGTGTCGGTTCAACATAGGTATTATTGCTGAAATACGCTTTGACCTGCTTAGGTTTAAGTGCAATACCGCCGCCGGAATGGTTTGTGATTACCGCTTGGATCATACGCTTTCCACCTTGACTACTATAAATGTCATAAGAGACGATTTCATAGTAACTATAAGCTGGTTTATCTTCATTATGTTTAGGCATAGGTACAGGGATCGAGCCCGATACAGTCCGAACGTAATGCATTGTATCTTGTGACTTTTCAATACTGTTTTTAATATCATTTAAATCTGAATCGTCAATTGATGCGTTAGATGATAACGACATCAGTGATACAGAAACGATAAGTAAACAACGAGCAAGCATAGTAAGTCCAATGAATAGAATTTAATTGAAAGACCCTAACTAATTGACCGCTATTTCTCACCTTTCGTTTGTTAATTTTATGTCAATAGATATTTATATTCGTAATAGATCACATTATATCGACTCTTTATCTAGTCTAGAAATATCTGTGTTTCTTTAAGTCCTTCACACGATTGTTCAAACTTACACTTCAGACAATCTACTTAATGACTTAATCATAATTATCCTATGTTTCATTCGTATCTACTTTTTAAATAGTCACAAAAATGCAATCAAAACACCATAACCCACGAAATACGCCCTCGAAAATAAACCATCAAAATGATAAAATTTAATGAGCAGCAACAATAGCATGCAATCATAAATTAAGATTTGCTTACTCAAAACTGATAGCCATTGCCTTGTTTACAACGATCCCCTGTATTACTCAGTCACTTTTTATTTTATTGAATAATGTTTCATTACAAATATTCACTCATTGATAATTTTTGGTGCGAATAAATGGCCTATTTACATAAACATGACTTGCCTAACAGTACAGGTTAAGTCGACAATAGCGACATTAACAATACTGTTATTATTTCCCTTTGCATTTTCAAGGAGCCGTTGTGCGTAACGCTTTTATTCTGTTTTTTACTCTTGCTAGTATAAGCTTCTCTTCCGTGGCTAGCATCAACACCAGTAAGCTGGATCCTAATAAGTTACAAACGGCATCAGTCAGTAATTATGTGATAGACCTCAGTACAGGAAAGACACTGTACAAAAAAAATTCAAATGTAAAAATGCCAATTGCTTCATTAACTAAGTTAATGACAGCGATGGTAACACTGGATGCAAAACTCCCACTTAACGAAAAACTAACGTTTACTCCTACTGATAAAGAGCACATGTACAATACATATACACGTATTCGTATGGGCTCTACCCTAAGCCGTGGTGAGACAATTCATATTGCTTTAATGTCATCTGAAAACCTAGCAGCAGCAACACTTGCAGGAAACTACCCTGGCGGCTACAAGGCATTCATTAAAGCGATGAACCGAAAAGCTAAATCTTTGGGGATGACCAATACGCATTTTGTTGATAGCTCAGGCCTTGACCCTCATAACCACTCGACAGCATCAGATGTCGCTAAGATGGTACGCGCTGCTTACAAATACCCTGAAATTCGTAAGTACAGTACAACACCTGTGCATACCGCTTACTTTGGTAAACCTAATTACAAACTTGGCTACACCAATACAAACGCCTTAGCGCGTGGTAAGAAGTGGACGGTTAACTTAACCAAAACAGGTTACCTAGATGAAGCTGGTCGTTGCTTAGGTATGGTAACAACAATTGATGGTAAGAAAATCCTAATGGTTATGTTAGATTCTCAAGGCAAATTAACACCTATTGGTGATGCAGGCCGTATTAAGCAATGGCTACAAACGGGTAAAAGCAAACCAATTAGTGCTGATGCAAAATACTACCAACAACAGAAACTAAAAGAATTAACGAAATAATCTTTACTGTTAATTGATATAAGTATAAGCCAGCATCTATTGCTGGCTTTTTGCTTTTAAAACTATCATGAACATAGCATTAAAAACCTTCGATGTTTGTGGTGATGCTGCTTAGCCCGTAATAAGAATTTTCCTTACCAATTACCTAGCCTTTTATTTTTTAACAAAAAACGCACGCCTACAACACTCTTCAACTATGCTTAAGTTAGAGTAAATAAAAGGAGTGTCTATGCAGCATCAAGAAATGATTAATCCCACCCATCTTAGTTTAATAACTCGTATATCTCTTACCTCTCTAGCCATTCTAGTTATTGGCTTATCGTTTATGTAATTTCTAAATAGACATATAACAAAAAGCCCCTTGGTATTTTCTCTTACTTAAATGAAAAAATACCAAGGGGCTTTTGTTGTAATGAAACTAAGACATCATCAATAAATCTAGATCATTATCTGTTGACGCTTTTTGTCTTAAATAGACAGAGAACGTTGTCCCTTTACCCACCTCAGATTCAACCGTTATCTCTCCACCAATATCTTCAATTAAACTTTGGCTAACAGAGAGACCAAGCCCAGTACCTGAACGACGAGTAGTAAAGAATGGATCAAATATTCGCTCTAAATTTTCTTTCGCAATACCACAGCCATGATCAGTTATACGAACAATTGCACCAATAGACTTCCCCTGCTCATCAATCCAATCTTCAGTTCTAATGATTAATCGCCCCTTATCGTCCATGGCATGAATACCATTCATTTGAAGGTTCACTAGCACTTGCAATAATTGGTGGCGATTAACTTCCACGCTGCATTTCGCATTTAGTTCAACAACAAAAGTAACGGATAGTTTTTTTGTGCCTGAACGTACTAAGGTTAAACTCTCTTCAACAATCTGGTTCAGGTGATGCCATGTCACTTCATTTTGTACGCCACCTTGACGACTGTATTGCAACAAACTTCGAGTAATATTACGTATACGGTCAATTTGTGCATGGATTGCATCTAACTCTTCTTGAACTTGAAGCGTATTATCCCCTAACTCAAATTGGATCAATTCCACATTACCCAAGATAACCCCTAATGGATTATTAATTTCATGGGCGATACCAGCAGTCAGTTCACCCAAGGCGGCTAATTTTTCACTCACCACCAGCTTAGATCTTGCTTGATTCAGCAATTTAATATGTTGCTCTAGTTCTTCAGTTTTATGATGTAAACTATGCGTACGTTGCTCGACCTTTTCTTCTAATTCCACTGCAGCCTGCTTTATCACTTGATTACGCTGTTCAAGCTGATCCAGCATGGTATCAAACTGATTCCCCAAAATTTGCAGTTCGTGATCAGGGTAAACATCTAATTTACCTACTCGACGCTCAAATCCCATCTGTACTAATTTGGCTACCTGATAAATTTTTTCAATCGGTAAAAACAGATCACGAGAGCCCCGATAAACGACAAAACCAGAGATAATCAGCACCAAAATAATACCAATGCCAAGCTCAATAATATTCGTTAAAAAGGTTCTGATCAGTGGCCATTGTAAATAGCCCGCATAAAGCATACCAATCACTTTACCGTTTATATCGCGTAACGGTTCATAAGCAGAAACATACCAACTGTCATAGACATAAGCTCTATCAACCCAGGTTTTTCCAAACGTAATTACTTCACGGCTCACTTCATCTGATACCCGAGTACCAACCGCTCGCCCAACCAGATTTTTACTATCTAATGGTACATTCGTACTAATACGAACATCATTCATAAAGATAGTTACAGTGCCAATACTGCCCGTCGGTAACGTATCAGACGCAAAAACTAAATCACGAATTCGATCAACCAGTTCCGTACTATTATTGAGTAATATACCGCCATCAAGAATCCATTGAAGATGCCCTTTATCATTAAAAATAGGGATCAAACTTCGACTCACTAACCCCTTCTGCTCTATCTTATGTTCTTTGAGCAGTGGCACTTGCGCACGAGCAGGTAAATCACTATTCAATGCTGCTAGTGCTCTACGATCTAGTACCTGAAAAAATGTTTGCACTTTTCCTTCGAGTAAAAAACGGCGCTCTTGCTTAGAGAACTCGCCTAATGCTGATGCAGGATGAAGCACGATAAAATCCAGATTATATTGCTGGTTTTCAGTGCGTACCCAGTGACTTAAAGAGGATTCATCAAAACGTAAACGATATTGGAAATCGTAAGAGTCAGCCATTGACTGCAATTTCATACGCTGCTCTTTTTGTAATAATTCCATACTATGATGAGCAACAGCTAAATCCGCTCTTACGTTCATTAACGCATTTTGCCAAGTGTAAGTGACTGTCCAATAAAAAGTTAAGGCAATTAACGCAATTAATGTGATGATAATAGGTACAGACGTTAGGACTAATAGACGATAACGAACCATGGTTCGAAACCGCCTTAGCCATAACAATATAAAAGCTTTAGGATGCATTAATGCTTTGGTTATTCGCATGATGCCGACTCTTCAGCCCATTCTTTATATTTACGCTCTAACGTTTTACGCGCTACACCAAGCTGACGAGCTGCCGCAGACTTATTACCCTCGTTTGAATCTACTACCTGCATAATATGTGCTTTTTCGACATCTTTTAACGTCCAATCTACTGGGTAACAATATTGCTCTTGTTCACCATCGTGACATTGACATGGTCGCTTCTCATCACTCTTCAATACGATCGACGTTTTCTCGGGCGATGGTATTACAGGTACATCCCCATTTAATTCCTGCCAATATTCAAAAGGTGATTTACCCAATAAAATACAACGTTCCATCATATTACGTAATTCACGAATATTACCCGGCCATTGATAAGCTTGCATTGCTAGAATATCTTCATGTGCCCAATTAATTGGCTTCATTCCTAAATCTTTCGAAAGCTGCTGTGTAAAGTGGTGAGCTAACGCTGGAATATCTTCTATACGTTCACGTAATGCGGGCAATTCAATGGTGAGCACATTTAAGCGATAGTACAAATCTTGACGAAAGCGCCCTTCTTCTACTTCTTTTTTCAAATTCCTATTCGTTGCTGCCACAATACGCACATCAACATTCACTTCTCGCTCAGCGCCTACAGGTCGTATTGCTTTTTGCTCAAGCGCGCGTAATAACGAAGATTGCATGGATAACGGCATTTCACCAATTTCATCTAAAAACAGTGTGCCGTTATTTGCTACCCGAAATAGACCATCACGCCCTTTTTTAGCACCTGTGAATGCACCAGAAACATGACCAAACAGTTCACTTTCCAATAAATCAGGTGCAATCGCACCACAGTTAAGAGGTACAAATGGTCCGGTACGTTTACTTAACTGATGAAGGGCACGCGCCACCAGCTCTTTACCGGTTCCAGATTCCCCTTCAACCAATACCGCGGCAATTGATGGTGCTAATTGGGTGATCAGTTTTTTCATTTTTTGCGTGCTTGCTGCATCCCCGATAATATCAACGGGATAACTGCGCTCTACATCGCGTTGGAGTGCAAAGTTTTGACGTTCGACTAATCGACGTTCAATACAACGGCTTACTGACTGCATCATTTGTTCTAAATTGAACGGCTTTAAGATGAAATCTGACGCCCCCGCGCGTAGTGCTTGAATCGCCATGTCTAAATCTGCATAGCCTGTCATAAAGATAACATCGCTACGGCGTGTATTTGGATCAAACGCTTCATGCCATTCAATGCCTGAACGCCCTGGTAGATTTATATCTACTATTAATAAATCAAAGTGGCAGCGTTTTCTTATTTCTTCCGCTTCTTCAATACTGCCTGCAGTATCAACCTGAGCAAACTTTTTACTTAATGCTTTTTTTAAGATGGCACGCATTCCCGGCTCATCATCGACAACCAATACAGAAACAGCAGTCCAAGGTGTATTTAATTCAAGATCAGACATAAAGGGACATTATTACCCATAAAAAAGATGCGACATTTTGTCTCACCATGAAGATAAAAGTCAAAATAGATTTGAAGCAGAATAATGACGCAGCGCAAAAAACAAAAAATAGCAGTTTATAATCAAAGTATTATGAAATAAATATTCACATATTTTAAATCCTATCGCTTCTGGCATTTTATTTGCTTATAGGCGCATAAGCTATTTATTGGGACGAAAGGTCTCAAATTGTCTCTTTTTATTTGACGTTGAATCTGTAAATCAAGGAACCTTATGAATTTTTTTAAAACGAGTTTAGTTGTTTTAAGCTTAGCCGCAGCAAGCCTTAGCCATGCTGCAACCGATAACAAGGAAAACAAAACAATTCGTTTAGCAACGACAACCAGTACTTACCACTCAGGGCTTCTTGACTACCTTTTACCAGCGTTTAAAAAAGACACGGGCTACACTGTTGAAGTTCTAGCTGCGGGTACAGGCAAAGCATTGCGCATGGGCGAAAATGGTGATGTTGATTTAGTCATGACTCACGCCCCTAAAGCAGAGGCCAAATTTGTTGATGGTGGTTTCGGTATCCTTCCTCGCAAGCTAATGCACAACGACTTCGTACTTGTTGGTCCAAAGGCAGATCCTGCAAAGATCAAAGGTGATAAAGACGTTGCTAATGCACTGGTTAACATTGCCGAAACAGAGGCTGTGTTTGTTTCTCGTGGTGATGATTCTGGTACCAACAAAAAAGAACTTAACCTTTGGGCACAGACAAAAATGGAACCAAACTTCGGTGGTTACAAAGCGGTTGGTCAAGGTATGGGGCCTACATTAAACATGGCGTCTGAATTACAAGCGTATACTTTAACTGACCGTGGTACATGGCTTGCTTACCAAAATAAACTGCACCTAGAAATCATGGTTCAGGGTGACAAACGTCTATTTAACCCATACCAAGTGATCTTAGTGAACCCTAGCCGTTACCCTGACATTAACTACCAAGGTGCAAAAACATTCAGCGATTGGTTAGTTAACGCTAAAGCACAAAAAATGATTAACGATTACCAACGTCATGGTGAACAACTATTTGTTGCAGATGCGATTACGCAATAAACAATCAACTTTATTTGATTTTATAGCATTTTGCGCCGAACACTTGCTCTTATCTAATTAACACTTCTGTTATAATGAAATAAGACCATGTTCGGCGTAACCAATTAAATATTAGAAATAAAATAACAATGAATATTTGGCAAACAACGCAACAAGCAATCCAACTTTTGTTCAGTGGAGATAGTTCGCTATGGGGCATTGTTGGTGTTTCTTTTTCAGTTTCTCTGTTAGCCATTGCTATTGTATTAATTCCCTCTTTATTGGTTGCTTTCGCCCTTGCTTATGGCAAATTTCCAGGTCGATGGCTAATCCTTTCTTTTGTTAATACACTGCAATCCGTTCCTACTGTTGTTATTGGCTTATTGTTGTATATGTTGCTATCGCGTTCAGGGCCTTTAGGTGACTGGCAAATGCTGTTTACACAGCGAGCGATGATTCTTGGGCAAATATTAATTTGTTTTCCAATCTTGATATCTATGATGCATGCCGCCTTCCAAAATAGTGACCGTCGCGCATGGGAAACCGCTATTTCATTAGGTGCAAGCTACCCTCGCGCGCTAATGAGCCTTATGTGGGAAAGTCGTTTTCCACTATTAGCTGCCATTGTTGCGTCTTTTAGTCGCATCATCACTGAGGTGGGTTGCTCAATGATGGTGGGTGGCAACATCTTAAATTCAACCAGAAATATTCCGACAGCCATTGCATTGGAAAGCTCTAAAGGTGCGTTTGCACAAGGTGTCGCCTTGGGAATGGTCTTATTACTTCTCGCTCTCGGACTAAACTTTATTTTATCGTTCTCTCGTGGCAAAGCCCACTTGCGTACGAACTAAGCTGAGGGTATTGATATGATGCATATTTCAATTGAGGCAACAGATCTTTCTGTTCGCTTTAAACATCGTCTACTTTTCCATATTCCTCAGTTAAAGTTAGAGCCGCAAGATGCGATTTATCTTACTGGTGATAACGGTGTTGGAAAAACAACGCTATTAAAAGTACTCGCAGGATTACAAAAGCCGACCACTGGAAAAATTAATACTCAACACCATTGGTTAAGTCGTTTGTTTGGAGGCTGTTATCAAAATGGCATTATCTACATGCATCAAACCCCTTATATGTTTGATGGAACAGTGTTTGATAATGTTTGTTATGGCTTAAAATATATTGTTAGAGATCGCCAACAACGCCGTAATGAAGCCATTAATGCCTTAAGAATGGTTGGCTTAGAAACCCTTGCCGATGAACATGTCTCGGTATTATCGGGCGGCGAACGACAACGTGTAGCAATGGCACGTGCATGGGTATTAAAACCAAGTGTATTATTGATGGACGAATCCAGTGCAAGTATGGATAAAGAATCCATCAGCCGACAAGTTGTATTGGCAAAAGATTTATTAGAGCGAGGCTCTAGCCTTGTCATCACTAGCCACCAACATAATGAGCTAACCGACTTATGTCGTCGCCAGTGGACAATCAATGATACAAAATTAATTGAGCGTGCAGATTTGCAGCTTGTTAAAAAAGATAAGGATAACTATGCCTACGCCTGAGCAAACTCAGTGGGTTATTTTGGCTGGTGGACAAGCCAGTCGCATGGGAGGCAATGATAAAGGTTTAATTAAATTGGCTGATAAGCCATTAATTCAACATGTTATCGATACGCTGCGCCCACAAACATCACATGTCACCATCAATGCAAACCGCAACCATGAACGTTATGCTGAATTTGGTGAAGTCTTTGGGGATACCATTAAAGACTACCCCGGCCCTTTGGGGGGGATGCATGCCGCACTTTCTCATATCGATAACGACTGGATCGGTTTTGTGCCTTGTGATTGCCCACAGCTTCCACATGATTTAGTCGCAAGAATGGCAAACGCTTGTACAGAAGAAACCGATATTGCTGTTGCTCATAATGGTGAGCATATTCAACCGGTAGTCACACTTGTTCACCGCCGCATTTTACCTAAGCTTGAAGCCTTTCTCGCTAATGGTGATAGAAAAATCATTCTGCTTTACCGTCAATGTAATATGATCACGGTTGATTTTAGTGATCAAGCCGATGCTTTTGTAAACCTTAATACCCCTGAAGAACTCTCTCAATTTGGAGTGCTACATGAGTCAAATTAACGCTTCTTTACCGCTACTTGGTTTCGCTGCATTTAGCGGTACAGGTAAAACCACTTTACTTGAAGCAATGTTGCCTAAACTTGTAGAGCGAGGACTTCGTGTAGCTGTGGTAAAACACGCTCACCATAATTTTGATATCGACCAAGAAGGCAAAGACAGCTACCGCCTTCGTAAAGCAGGCGCAAGCCAAATGTTGATTTCTTCTCGCTACCGTCGCGCACTGGTGACAGAAACACCAGAAGAAGAAGCACAACTTCCCTATTTACTCAGCCAACTCGATCAAACCCAATTAGATCTCATTTTGGTGGAAGGTTTTAAAAAGCTCGATTTCCCTAAGATTGAATTACACCGCAAAGAAGTCGGCAAACCTTGGCTACACCCAGAAGACAGCAACATCATTGCCATCGCTGCGAATATCCCAGCTGAAAGCACATTGCCACAAATGGATATCAATAATCTTGATCAACTTACTGACTTTGTTATTGATTACGTGAACAGCAGTGCAACCACTGAAGCGCAAACATTAAGCTGTAGCGATATCAATCCAGCAGGTATGTTATCGGTTACTCAAGGTCGAGAAAAAATTCTTGAACAGATTAAGCCATTACATAACAGCGAATCTGTGAGTCTACATCAAGCACTAGGGCAAATTGTCGCACAAGATATTTTATCGCCAGTCAATGTCCCCCAACATACAAATTCTGCAATGGATGGTTATGCTATTGCTGGTGATGATATAGGGCGTGATAGCTATCAGGTTGTTGGTCAAGTACTTGCTGGTCATAGTTACGATGAGCCACTACATCATGGTGAAGCTGTTCGCATAATGACAGGCGCACCTATTCCGCAAGGTGCGGATACCGTCATTATGCGTGAACAAGCAACCCAAAAAGGTGACACGGTCACGTTTGATAAAGCAATGGGTAACATTAAAGCTGGTCAAAACGTACGTCAAGCAGGTGAAGATCTGGCATTAGGTCAAATTGCCGTTGCTGCAGGAACAACTATCACAGCGCCAGAACTTGGTATGGTAGCCTCACTAGGTATTGATAAAATTGTAATCAACAAGCCTATCCGGGTTGCGATTTTCTCTACCGGTGATGAAGTTCAGCAACCAGGTGAAGCGCAGAAACAAAACTGCATCTATGACTCAAACCGCTATACATTATACGCCCTACTCACTCACTTAGGCTGTGAAGTCGTTGATCTCGGTATTATTGATGATAACGAAGCATCGCTTGAAAAAACGTTAATACAAGCGAGCACGAAAGCTGATTTGATCTTATCTTCTGGTGGTGTATCTGTCGGCGATGCGGACTATATAAAAAGCGTGTTAGAGAAGTTAGGCCGAATTAACTTTTGGCGTATTAATATGCGTCCAGGTCGTCCGCTTGCTTTTGGAACCATTGGTAACGTGCCATTCTTTGGCCTACCGGGTAATCCTGTCGCGGTAATAGTTGCATTCTTACAATTTGTTGAACCAGCAATTAGAAAACAGCAAGGCATTATCAATTGGCAGCCGAAAACGCATCAAGCTATCGCGATTGAAAAACTTCGCTCTCGTCCAGGACGTACTGAGTATACTCGCGGTATTTCGAGTTTTGATGCTAATGGCCGTTTAGTGGTGAAAAGTACAGGCTCGCAAGGTTCTGGCATACTTCGTTCGATGAGCGAAGCAAATTGCTTAATTGAAATAGCACCAGAGCAAGTAAATGCAGAAATCGGTGATAAGGTTACCATCATTCCATTAGATATACGCATGTAACGTTTCAGCTCTCCATGATAAAAAAGCCAAGCTACTTAAAGTATCTTGGCTTTTTTATTTTTATATGTAGCTTCCATGCTACCTTTTTATTTCCCATCTTCTACACGTTAGAAGTCGACACAAACCTTTCGTTATATGTTAAGTTGTAACAAAATGTTTCTTTATTCTCTAGATAAATGATAATACCGAATAATTTATCGATATACACGACAATCATAGATTTACTGGTTAAAACATTAAAAAAATAGCTGTTAAGCATATTATGCAATCAAGATTATATGTTTTATTGAAATTTTCATAAAATATTGTAAACATTCCTATATAATTAAACTAGAACAAATATGGCATTGTATACTATTCACAATCATTGAATATCAATGGTGAATAGAAGCACTTGCATTTACACATAAGTTAAGAACAACTCGTTTTTCATCTGGCTAGACCATTACACAACATTTTATGTTGTAGAATAGGCGCAGTCTCTATTTTAGGTATTCATACGTAACATGTTTTTAGATACATACTATTCAGATAAAAGTGGTCAGTTTTCTTTTACTCGTGAACAAGCAAGTGATTTTGCAAAACGAATTGCGGGTGACTTCAACCCTATTCACGATCCAGATAATAAGCGCTTTTGTGTTCCTGGTGATCTACTTTTTTCTGTCTTACTTGCCAATGTTGGTATCAGCCAAAAAATGCGTGTGACGTTTGCAGGTATGATAAATGAGAGTACAGAACTGAGTATTTTAGCCGAATCCGATACCGATTTATCATTAATCGATAGCAAAGGTAAGGAATTTCTTCATCTTGCACGTTCTGGTGAAATTACCCATAACCAAGATTTAATTGCTCAAATAACTAAAAGTTACGTTCAATTTTCAGGAATGAATTTTCCTCATATCATGGTGCCTTTGATGAAATCTAAAGACATGATGATCAACCCTGCTCGACCATTAGTTATTTACGAAAGCATGGAACTTGAGTTCTGCCGACTAGATTTAACAGCACCCCATGTAGAGCTAACAAGTTCAAATATTGATGTTGATGGCAAACGTGGCAGCGTAACGCTGAATTTCTGTTTTAAAGAAAATGGAGAGATTGTGGGTACTGGCCGTAAGCGTATGCTGATGAGTGGCTTAAAGCCTTATTGCCAAGATGGTATCGATGATTTGGTTTCTCGTTTCAACGCAAAAAAAGAACACTACAATAATCTTCAAACAGAAAAAGTTTAAACAGAAAAAGTTTAAACAGAAAAAGTTTAAACAGAAAAAATCATATTTTGTATTTCAAAAAGCCCGCCATTAGCGGGCTTTTACTTAATGATCATTTATTCTATGATCATGTTTTAAAGGAAAATATAATCGTGCTCGTAAACCAGGATTATTATCACTAAACACCAAATCGCCACCATGACGTTTCATCACTGCTTCAACAAGCGATAATCCTAAACCAAAACCTTGATGCGTCCTGCTTTTATCAGCACGGTACATCGGCTCTTTAATGCGTCCTTTATCTTCATCCGATACGCCAATTCCATTATCAATCACTACCACACCAAAATGATCGACGACAACATCAATACTTCCTTCATCAGGTGTATATTTAATCGCGTTTTCAACCACATTATAAATGGCACGAAAGAGTAAACTAGGTTCACCTTTTACATGGTATGGCTCGTCCTCACGAAATGATAAAACTTGTTTCTTTTCATCCGAAATAGGCAATAGAAAATCAACAACATCTTGGCAAACTTGAGATAGACTTACCCATTGCTTATCAATTTTATGTTTCCCCGTGTTGATATGAGAAATTTCCAACATCCCATTGAACATGCTAAGGAGTACTTCCAAATCATCATGGCAAGCTTCTAAGTCTTTGGTAAACGGTGTCGTATCTTTTTCGAGTAAGCTTTCAAGCCGAAGTTTCATTCTTGCAATTGGTGTACGCAAATCGTGCGCCATACCAACCGAGAGTTCCTTTAATGACTCTTCTTTTTTCTCGACTTGTTCAATAAGAAAATTAAGGTGGATAGTCAGTACATCAAATTCATCATCATTTTTACTGACTGGGAGTTTCACCCCTTTTTCGCCAAGGCTAACTCGGTTCATACCATGGTTAACACGCTCTAATTTCCTTAAAATAGAAATTGCAAATAATAGAGCGCCCGCAAGCATCAAAATCACGGGAACCACAATGCCTGAAACTAACATTGGTGTCATGTTTTCTCGGTATGAGCGCATTATTTCAGGATTAACACTAATAATAAGCATCTTATTATTAGGTAAATTTAATGTCTTTTGAAGGTGATTAACACTAAGCTCGGTATCTGATAATACTGCTGGATACGATAGCGTAGTATTCATCTCTGGTCTGTTGATAATCCTATATTCAAGCTCATTTTGGATTTGCTGATGCTCTTTAACAAGATCAGGAATCGCATTAATATGACCTTTTTGAACCATACGCTCAAACAATGTCATTTCAATATTTAACTCTTTTGTTAACTGTTTATTGTAAATAGTTTCTGAATTAACATAAACTTGGTTAATAAACAGTATAAATATAATAGCAACACAACAAATAAAATAGAGTAGAACTTTAAGAATACTCGAACGCGATAACCGATCAGAGCCTGCGTAAGACATAACCTGCACCTCGTACGGTATGGATCAAACTGGGCTCACCACCTTCTTCTAATTTTTTTCGTAAGTTTGCGATATGTACATCGATAACATTGGTTTTAGGATCGAAGTGGTAGCTCCATACCGACTCAAATAAGCTCATACGCGAAACCACACTTTCAGCATGCTCCATTAAATATTGCAGAAGTAAGAACTCTTTTTGCTGCAAATTTAATACGCGAGATCCGCGCCATACCCGATGAGATTTAATATCAAGTCGTAAATCGTCATAGCTATATTCAGATGAAATATTCACACTAGACTGATGGCGCTTCACTAATATATTGGCACGAGCAATGAGCTCAGCTAAAGCAAAAGGTTTCGTTAAGTAATCATCACTGCCTGCCGTTAAACCAGCTACACGGTCTTCTACACTATCCATGGCACTTAAGATTAAGATGGGGGTTTCATTTTCTGTTGCTCGTAATGCTGCAAGTACTTTTAAACCATCAAGTATCGGTAACATTCGATCTAAAATAATCAGTTGATACTCACAACTTGTTGCCATCATTAATCCTTGATGACCATCCTCTGCTTCATCAACCACAAAGCCATGCTCTCGCAATCCTTGCGCAATAAATTCACGCGTAGTGACATCATCTTCAATAACGAGAACTTTCATTTAATACCTAATCATTTCTTCTCACCGCTTATTTTCGCATTATATACATAAGAGATATAATTTTCAGGTAACAGGATCATGGCTTTACTTTTTAAAGACAAAAAAACGGCCTACCAAAAGGTAGGCCGCTTAACGTGATCATAGGGGGAATTATGAAATCACGAATTTCTTAATGCTAACGTCTTAAAGTGACTTCATCTGGTTAGCAATAATTTCAGCTTGAGGGCCAAGGATGACTTGAAGGTTATTAGAACCTACATTTACTACACCTTTAGCACCAAGTTGTTTAAGTTTTGTGTCATCGATAACTGAACGATCAACAATACCTAAGCGTAAGCGTGTGATACAAGCTGAAATATCAGTTAAGTTATCTTTACCACCTAATGCTGCTAGGTAAGCTTTTGCTAAATCTGCTTTGCTTGCAGCATCGTCTTCTGGGTTAGAGTTTTCAGCCGGCGTATCTTCACGACCTGGTGTTTTAAGATTAAACATCTTAATTACAGTAACGAAGATTACGAAGTAGATTGCGCCTACCACAAGACCCATTGGGATAATTTCCCATGAGTTGTGCGCAGCAGGTGCGTTGTAGTTCAAGATGTAATCAATTAAGCCTGAAGAGAAGCTAAATGCCATGTGGATATTCAGGTAAGACGCCACAACAATACTCACACCCATTAAAATAGCGTGTACTAGGTATAATGCTGGAGCTAGGAACATGAACATGAATTCGATTGGCTCTGTGATACCAGTTAAGAATGCAGTTAGTGCAACACTTAACAACATACCACCAACCACTTTCTTGTTTTCTTTCTTCGCTGTTACATAGAATGCAAGCGCAGCACTTGGCAAACCAAACATAACAACTGGGAAGAAACCACTTAGGATGCGTCCTGCTGTTGGGTCGCCAGCAAAGAAGCGAGAGATTTCACCTGTTACTACATGGCCATCCGCAGCTGTGTAGCTACCGAATACAAACCAAACCATGCTGTTTAAGATATGGTGTAAACCAAGTGGAATTAATAGACGGTTAGCAACACCGTAAACGAACTCACCAGGTACGCCACTTGTTAGGATCCATTGACCAAGATGGTTAATACCATCTTGAATTGGAGGCCAAATAATGCTGAATGCGTAAGCAAGTACTAAAGCAACTAAACCCGTTACTATAGGTACAAAACGCTTTCCGCCAAAGAAGCCTAAGAACTCAGGTAATTTGATTGCATGGAAGCGGTTATATAGAAGACCTGCGCAAACACCAATAATGATACCGCCAGCAACACCTGGATCAACATCTGGGTTTAACGTTTTAAGTGCCGCCATCAGGATGAAATAACCTACGGCAGATGCAATCGCTGCTGCTGCTGAATTATCTTTCGAAAATCCGGCCCCCACACCCATTGCGAAAAGTAATGCAAGATTGGTAAATACAGCCTGACCACCCGCTGCAATAAAAGGAATATTTAATAGATCAGGTTGTCCAATACGCAGCAAAATACCGGCAATCGGTAAAACTGCAATAGGAAACATAATTGCGTTTCCTAGCTTTTGGAAATGTCCGAGAATGCTCATCCTCTTCTCCACGTTAAAAGTTAAAAGTTAAAAGTTAAAATTAAAGTAAATTGTTTTAATAACTTAATGATACGCATTGATTCTTAATTGGAATTAAGCAAAAGATTAAGGATTCTTAATGTTTGCTTCTAAAAGCACAATTATGAGTGATAGACATCACAGTTTTATAAATTCTCCAGTTTTTCACGTTTATCATGAAAAGAATCAATAGCAAATAATCATAGCTATATAGCATTACACATTCTCTTTGACGCAAAATTTGGCCGTCTTTGTGAAAATAAAATATCATTTCTATGGCACTTTCTTTAGAATTTGATGTCAACCTACTCATACCCTATTACTGATTGACTTTAACCATGATGTCTTTTATCTCTCAAAAACTTGTTAACTATCTAGCATTAGCTTTTTTTGCATTAGCACTTTTCATTGCTATCTCTATATTCCCAGTACCTCTGTTAAGCGATCCCATTAATAATGCGGCTGGCTTATCATTTTCTTTATTAACGGATACGGCAGGTAAACCCTTCTTCCTTATCACAACCGTATTGCTGTGTTTATTACCGGTATTTTTCCGTTTACCTAAAAAACAAATCATTAAGTTGTGGATTCAATTTGCTATTTTGTTGGTACTAAGTTTTGGCGCGAAAACAATCTTAAAGCATGAAACCGCGATCCCTCGTCCTTATACCTATGAACTACAGCGTTTAAACTTAGTCACATCACCTGAAAACTTTTATCAGCTGAATAAAAGCGAAAGAAAAAACGTTGTTAAAAAAGCATCTACCTATATTAGTAAATGGCGCATTCGTAGTTGGGAAGCTGAAACAAACTATTCATTTCCATCAGGACACACAATCTTTGCTGCAATTTGCGTTCTGTTTTGGGGCGGCTTTTTACTACGTACTCGCCACTATTTATTAGCTGGTGGACTTGTAACATGGGCCGTGGGTGTGGGTATTAGCCGTTTATGGCTAGGTATGCATTTCCCATCAGACGTAATGGGCTCAATCTTATCTGCAGCAGTGTTATATTTATTTATACCCGAATGGCGAGTAGATTCTGAGAAATAATAAAAAGGGCTCGCAAGAGCCCTCTTTTACATTCACACAATATTAATTTACTGTACAGGTGTCGCTTTGTGTTCGTATTCAACAATCAATTGATTGCCCGAATACGTTACGTTAGTAATTTCACCATCAAAAATAAACGTATTTTTAATAGATGAATTAGCGCTTTGTCCTGAAGCCATTTGCTCTCGCAGTGACGGTAAAATCAAGATAGGGTCAACATTTAATAGACGACAAAACTCATTGACGAACTGTTGCTCAATCGGTTTAGATCCCCGTAAAATATCTGAAAACTCCAACTGGGTTAAGCCTAGCTTTTTAGCCATTTCAATCTGAGTTATACGCATTTTTGCTTTGTAACTCATCCATGTGTCATGCAAAATTTGACGATCTTTTTCTGTATACAACATAATTAGCCCTAACAGCGCATTTTTATTTTAAAATAGAGTCATTTCCTCTAGTTAGAATAGTTTACGCCTAATTACTAGGTATTAATGTCAAAACCGCGTTAAGCTCTGCTTCGATAACACAGCTCGTTACAACCTCGTTATTGTACTTACATGATGTTCATATATACTTGTTAATAATTAATATTTATAAGCTAATGTTATGTAAGGAATGCTGCTTTTATATGATCACGTTGTGTCGTCGTTCAATCCTCACACTCTTTATCATTTTCAGTGTTTTTACTAACGCTGTGATTGCACGCACCATTAGCTTTGATCAAATACCTCAAACACACTGCCTTCAAATGACAACACCATTAAAAGAAGCAGTCCATCCAGATCAATGCTGCGATGAAGATATGCCTATGTTGTCAACGAACATCACGACGCTTTCCTCTTGTGGAATGAGCGATATCGATGATATATCACTGGCTCACAACGATACTGTTAAAGAAAAATCATCATGCTGTAATGACGATGATTGCAAGAGCAAACAAACACAAGCAGCACTGTTAACTTTGTTTGCGTTTTCTGCAATTGTTAATGACGTGCAATTATATGCAAGTCAAACACACGCACCTATTTATTTTAGTGAAGCACAACTAAGGCCTCCTCTCGTTTAACGAAATAACTAATCGGCATTTGCCACCACTTTATTTTGTTATTTAGCGCGACAATATTCGCGCAACTTGAAGGACTTACAGATGAAAATTTCACATATCTTTGCTGCTACATGCTTATTTGTTACCTCATTGGCTCAAGCAAGTACACCTATTACTGGCACTAACTACCAGTCACCTTACTGTGGTTGTTGTAAAGAATGGGTTAAGCACATGGAAGACAATGGCTTTAAATTAGATATGGTGTACGAAGAAAACTTAACGCCTATTAAAATTAAATTAGGTTTACGTCCTGAATATGCGTCATGCCACACTGCACAAATTGAAGGTTACACTTTTGAAGGACATATTCCAGCAACTGAAATTAAGCGTTTCTTAGAAAGTAAGCCTGAGCGTATGATTGGCCTTGCTGTAGGTGGTATGCCAATGGGTTCACCTGGTATGGAATATGGCGATCAAAAAGACGCCTATGACGTGTTAGCATTTGATAAGGATGGCAACACCATGGTTTGGTCACGCCACAACCAGTAATCGATTTTAGCGATGCATGAAAAGCCCGTACTTGTGACGGGCTTTTTAATGTATTGCATACAGAACCTATACATTCTTACCGTAAGATTCAAATGAATTACTGCATCACAACAGTTAACACTATTTTAATTTAACGGCGGTACCAAAAGCCATAATTTCAGATGCGGCATCAGTGACAGAGCTAGTGGTATATCTCACGCCAACAATAGCATCAGCACCAAGTTTATCAGCTTCTGCAATTAGACGCTCTGTCGCAACCGCGCGTGCTTCCATTAGCATTTCTGTATACCCTTTCAATTCGCCACCCACAATACTCTTTAAGCTTGCCATAATATCTCTGCCGACATGTTTTGACTGAACAACACTTCCAGTGACCACGCCCAGCAAGGACTCTATTTCACGTCCAGATATTGTTTCCGTTGTTGTGTAAATCATATGGCCTCTGCCGTTGCGTTAGAAACAGTGATAAATGAGAACCTATCACAATAACACCCTCACTCATATGTTATTAAAATGGTAATGATGCATTAGGTGATCAATGCATATGATTAAATCGTAACTCTTTTAATAAGATAACTACACTCAGTTAATATCTACATTGTTGGAGTGATAAATGGAAAGTCAACTTACTATTAAAGAATTTCTTAGAGTATTTGATCATATTCGCTCAATCGGTACCCCCCTAGATAGCAAATACTTGTTGGAAGATATATACGCATGGCATGACTATGACGGTTACACCTGCTGGCTAAATTATCGAGATGTAACGGTCACATTGATGTTTCATGGTTCGCTAAAAGTTGAATACGAGAAACATGCAAACTATGTAGACTTCACTAAGCGTTGTTTATCACTGATTGCCAATAACACGCAAACGGTCAAATAGGTGTTAGTATGAATTTATTATCTATTATCATCACTATCGCCACGATTATTTCTTGTAAAGCATGGAGTTCAGAATTAAAAATGATGGATTTTACCAGTCCGAAAGAATACGAACGTTGGTCTGCCGTAAACGACAACGTGATGGGTGGTATTTCTACTGGGCAATTCACCTATGATGGCAGCGTAAGTCAATTTACTGGTGAGCTATCATTAGATAACAATGGCGGATTTAGCTCGGTAAATAGAACAGTAGCACCATTAACTAATAACATTAACGCTGTGAATCTGACTTATATTGGTGATGGTAGAACATATCAATTACGGTTTACGACGAGGAAAGATGGTTACCCTATTAACTACAAACATGAATTCGAAACGATTAAAGGGCAACAACAAAGCAAAACTTTTAACTTTAATGACTTTAAAGCTGTGTTTAGAGGAAGGTTACTGATTGGCGCGCCCGAACTTGTCGCACAAGATATCAAACAAATTGGCTTTTTAATTGCTGATAAAACACCACTCCCTTTCGTCTTGAAAGTTCAGAGTATTGAATTTCTTAATTTTAAATAAAACTCACTAACACATAATAATATAGGGATTTTATTAGCCAGTCTTCGCTAAATGGTTTATGAAGATGTTTCACTTGTTCTACTTATAAAGCCTTTACAACCACTTATTTGATTATTAACGGGTAACAACTTATCATTTCGTTTTTTATTCACAATCTTTAAATATTTGTAACAAGTCACGGTATAAGTGCCGTATTTCTCAGATAATATTATTAATACTCAGTATTACTTTCACTATGGAAGATCGATTGTATTTCACGGCTGTATAAATAAAGGTTTGATAACAATGTTTGGACGAAAACGAATAGAAACAGAAAATAAAGCGCTAAAGCAAGAGTTAGCAGACCTTAAAGAAAAGTATCAAGCTGATATCACCGCCTTAGAAGAAAAACTTCAACAAACTCAACAATTAGTTCAATCGGCTAAGCAGGATAACCATAAAAGTGATGAGTTATTGTCGTGCAGTTTAAAAGGTGGCGACATGCTTACAACGATCCGTAATGAGATGGTTGAAAGTGCTCAATCTATGGAACACGAAAACCATCAGCTACAACAACTAGACGAAATGTTTGCACAAACCCATCAGGCACTTTCACGCCTTGATACTCGTGCGGTTAACATCAGCTCTCAGGCCACTCAAAGTACAGACTCTGTAAAAATACTCGATACCACCGCCACTTCTATTTCTCACCTTGTATCAACGATTAAAGAAATTTCTGACCAAACGAATTTGTTAGCGCTCAATGCCGCTATTGAAGCTGCTCGTGCGGGTGAAGCTGGGCGTGGTTTTGCGGTTGTAGCCGATGAAGTTAGAAATTTAGCAGGCAAAGCAAGCGAAGCCAGCGAGCAGATTGACACTCTTGTTAGCCAAGTACTTACGCAAGTGAATGAGATAAAATCATCGATTGATGAAAACCAGTCCTGTGCTGAAGAAGTATCAGCTTCTTCTGCTCAAATCGGTACTATTGTTAATGAAGTGGTTGGCCAATCTGAACATATGCAGCGTGTTATTCATATTGCATCAACGCGTGCTTTTTTAGATACGGTAAAACTTGATCATGCCATTTGGAAAAATAATATTTACAGCTTCCTGCAGCGTGGTGCATTTAATGAAGTTATTAATAGCCACTCGGAGTGTCGTTTAGGTCAATGGTATTACCATGATGAAGGTAAAGCATTTAGCCATTTAAGAAGCTATGCATTAATAGAAGAGCCTCATAAAGCGGTTCATGAAATGGGGCGTGAAGCGATGAGCCAAGCGAAATCGGGCAATATGTCAGAAGTAGTAACGGCAATAAACGCTATGGAAGAAGCAAGTAAAAAAGTAGTTCTCCAAATCGACAATTTAATGCACGAAATAACACAAAGCTAGTTGATTAGGTTATTTTAATTGCACTCTTGTGTTTATATCGAGTGCTAAAGATTACCTCAAATATAAACGGTGTATAGCTTTTTTACATGCTATACACCGTTGTTCAGATAGGTTAAAGAGCGCAACAATGCCCTCTCACCATTACAGCACTTTGATGGGAAATCATTTACTCAGTTAAGATTCAAATAGCTGCTTATTTGGATCAGAATTAACGACCCACTCAGGATCAATCTCTCGCTGCTCAAGGTAAATCTGTAAGCCATTAAAATACGTAAAGGCTGTTAATTCAGATTCTTTATTAAAATGCTCAAAAAACGCCTCTTCTTGTTCTGCTAATAATTGCAAGGTGGTTGCACCATGCTCTAGCGCCCATTGAATGGCATAAGGTGAAATCATCGTGCGATGTAAGATCAGCTCTTTGACCTCCGAAATAGCGACTTTTTTATTTTTACAACGAGTACTGCTAGATTCAATCTGCTTGTTGGCTTTTTCTTCCGCTAACAATGCTCGTAAACTCGCTAAACTTGCCGCAATTTCAGCACTTGAATAACCGTAGCTTGTTTTACAAAAACGTAAGGCATACGCCATTTTATCGCGTCCGACTAACTCAATGACCTGTTCCAAATAGGGTTGTGGGATCGCATATGCCGTCGCCAGCTGGATCACTGCATGATTTAAACTGGTATATACAATGCCATCAAATTCAAACTGGAACGCTGTTGTTAGCCCTTCAACAGGAATACCATCAATACTTACCGCCCATCCACGGTAATTGACTCGCTCTTTGGCAATTTCAAACATTGCCCATGCGCTTTCACGAAAACCTTCAAGTGCTTTGCCTTCAAATTCACACTCTTCAAGCTCTTGCTTAGTCCAATTAACACCAATCTGTAAATGCTTTTGATACTTCTTATGCAGTTTCTCTTTTACTTTATCGCGTAAAATATCAAGGCCACTTGCTTTAATTTCTTTCGTAAAACCAAAGCACTCTTGGCAACAAGGCACCATGATAGGTGCAGATTGGCCATCATAATTAGGCTTTGCCATAAATGCATGGCTTTCATAATAAGGTTCGCCACAAAACCAACAGGTATGACGAAACTCAAAAGGCACATCAATCGACACATAATCGGTCGTCATATGGGAGTACTCATTGTTGTGGTAATCGTTGAAGTTGACATGATCTCAACCTTGTATGGCTATTTATACTTAAAGTCGCTGTTTATGGCTAATCTGATTTTATCTTTCATTAGATATAGAGGTGTTAGATATAAAGAAAGGCGTTTACTTGCTCAAAAAGCGATCTATTTTAGCGATCGCTCGTAATACATCATAGGAGGGTGTGTTATGAGTCTTAAACGTTATTTAGATAAGCTATCACCAAAGTTCAAACCTGGTGGACAATACCAAACCTTTTATCCCTTGTTTGAGGCGGTTGAAACTATTTTCTATACCCCTGGACAGGTCAACAAAGGTATTACTCATGTTAGAGATAGCATTGATTTAAAACGCATTATGATCATGGTTTGGTTAGCTGTTTTTCCCGCCATGATTTGGGGTATGTACAATATTGGGCAACAATCTAGTCATGCGTTGTTATACGGACTTGATGCGACGGCGGCTCAGCAAGCATTGGATTCCTCATGGCGACTTAGCTGGATATGGGGTTCTCTTGACGCCGTTCAGCAATCAAGTTGGATCAGCGATCTCTTAGTTGGTGCCAGTTACTTTTTCCCTGTTTATCTTACTGTCTTTATAGTTGGTGGCTTTTGGGAAGTATTGTTTGCCATTATTCGGCGGCATGAAGTGAATGAAGGCTTCTTCGTCACCTCCATATTGTTTGCGCTTATTCTTCCTCCAACTATTCCACTTTGGCAAGCGGCGCTAGGTATTACCTTTGGTATTGTTGTCGCGAAAGAGATCTTCGGTGGTACGGGTCGAAATTTCTTAAATCCAGCACTCGCCGGTCGTGCTTTTTTATACTTCGCCTACCCTGCAAATATGTCTGGAGGCGCTGTTTGGGTTGCAGCAGATGGTTATTCAGGGGCGACACCACTCAGTCAGTGGTATGAAGGTGGACAAAATGCACTGACGAATAATATGACGGGGCAACCTATCTCATGGTTTGATGCTTTCATTGGTAATATTCCCGGTTCAATGGGAGAAGTCTCAACCCTATTTATCGCGCTAACAGGCGTCATCTTAATTTTTATGCGAATCGCATCGTGGCGAATTGTACTAGGTGTTTTCATCGGCCTCGCAGGGAGTTCCTTACTACTTAACACCATTGGTTCAAATACTAATTACATGTTCTCAATGCCCTTCTATTGGCACTTTGTTATTGGAGGTGTCGCTTTTGGTACTTTCTTTATGGCAACCGATCCAGTTTCTGCCGCATTTACCAATAAAGGGAAATGGGCATACGGCATTTTAATTGGTGTGATGACCATATTCATTCGCGTGCTAAATCCTGCTTATCCCGAAGGTATCATGCTCGCTATTTTATTTGCCAACTTGTTTGCGCCACTGTTCGATTTTATGACCAAAACAGGAAATATTAAACGCCGTGCTAAACGGGCGGCATTAAAATAGATACCTTCACTGATACCCTTATCAACTATCTGATTACACGATAATCTTTCGTTTCGTGTAATCAGATAATAAGAAAAATATATCAACAGAAATTATCGTTACAGTATGTTGTTATGATAAAGATTAGGTTCTTAGTATTAATTGTCGTTATTAATAGCCGTTACGCTTGATGTAATAGCAACTAAAGCGGTAAAATACGTGCCCTGTTTTAAATCGTGAGTATGTTGAATGTCTGAACAAAAGCGAAAGGCGCTAAAGAAAATAGCAAAATGCCTTGAGTTAGGTAACTCGGCTAACGTTAATGAAGCCGCGCAAGCTATTCGTATGGCCCATCGCCTCATGCTCAAATATGGTCTTGAGAAAGACGATATTGAATTCATCAAAATGGGCAAAACAAAATCTCAAACCTTACTCCCAACTGATATAAGCGCACAGATATTAAAAATAATCCGTGGTATTAACCGTCGATTTGGCGTGGAATGTGTACTAACTAATTATAAAGGTTTAAAAAAAGCGGAATTCATCGGTATGGCTGAGCGCGCAATTTTCGCCGCTTTTGCTTTTGATGTTGTATATCGTGAAATGAACCAACAAACGGGACAATTTAGAAATAGTTTTGCCGGTTCTGGCACTAGCACACAGGAAGTCACACGACGTGTAAACTCTTTCCTAGCAGGTTGGCTTGAAGGTGCATTGGAAAAACTGCCGGAGTTAACGACAGACGATGACCATGATCAACGTATGGCGAACTACATTGATAAACAATTTGAAAACCTTGATCGTGAAACGTTTAAAAAACAGCTACAGGAAGCAATGAAAGCACTCACCGATGATTATGAAAAAGGGATGAAAAAAGGCCGTTCCATTTCGGTTAGCCGCCCTGTCGGTGGTAAATCAGCACAAGAAGAATTAAAAAGACTTAACTGATTCTATCCTTTTCTCGTAAAAAAGCTGCTAATGTGGCTTTTTTTATAACTTTTTAATTTATAAATTACCATAATCGCTAATATAGCTACCATTTCACGCCTATCACAAATCGATGTACATCGCTGATAAATAGCTTAAAAGCATAGTTATTAGCCTCTTTTTATCTAACTTTATTTGACTCGTTTAAAAAAACAGCAAAAGAACAACTATAAACACGATATTTCAAAGAAATGAGATTCCAGTCGCGTTTTTATGTTAGAATAAATCAAAATCCCTTAATTCCATAGCCATCAAGACATGAAATTTCCTGGTCAACGTAAGTCAAAACATTACTTTCCTGTCAATGCCCGCGATCCATTAATTGTTCAAATTCAACAAGACAATCCATTAGCAAAATCACATCTAATTGGTGTAGGTCAAACCATAGTTGATATTGAAGCTCGCGTTGACGATGACTTCTTAGCCAGACATGCTCTTACTAAGGGACAATCTGTCGTTCTTGATGAAGATAAAGCTGAACTGCTTTATAAAGAATTAAAAGATCGTAAGCTTATCAGCCACGAATACCCTGGCGATACCATTGGTAATACATTGCACAACTACTCTGTATTAGCTGATGATAAGTCAATTCTGCTTGGTGTAATGAGCCAAGATCTAAAAATCGGTTCATACGCCTACCGCTATTTATGTAACACCTCTAGCCGTATGGATTTAGATTACCTGCAGCCTGTCAATGGCCCTATCGGTCGTTGTTACACGCTTATCAGTGAAGATGGTGAACGTACTTTCGCGATTAACGAAGGTCAAATGAACCAACTTCGTCCAGAAAGTATTCCTGAATCTGCATTCAAAAAAGCCTCTGCATTGGTGCTATCAACTTACCTTGTTCGTGGTAAGCCAACAGATCCAATGAAAGATGCGGCACTGAAAGCTATCGAATACGCGAAAAAGTATAATGTGCCAGTCGTACTGACGATGGGGACTAAATACGTTATCGAAGATAAGCGCGAATGGTGGATTGAGTTTCTAAAAGAGCACGTCACCTGTGTTGCGATGAACGAAGAAGAAGCTGAAGCACTAACCGGTGAAACAGATCCACTGACGGCTGCCGATAAAGCACTTGATTGGGTTGATATGGTTTTGTGTACTGCCGGTCCTGCGGGTTTATACATGGCGGGTTACACCGAAGATTCATTAAAGCGTGAATCATCACTGCCGCTTCTGCCGGGTAAGATCCCAGAATTCAATAAATACGAATTCAGCCGCCCAATGGCAAAAAGTGCATGTGAAAACCCAATTCGTGTTTACTCTCACATTGCCCCTTACCTTGGTGGCCCTGTTGAGATCAAAAACACAAATGGTGCGGGTGATGCTGCGCTTTCTGCACTTCTACACGATATGTCTGCTAACCGTTTCCATAAGGTTAATGTACCTAATTCTGCGAAACACACTGCGAATTTCTTGTCGTATTCGTCTTTCTCTCAGATTTGCCAGTACTCTAACCGTGTTAGTTATGAAGTATTGATCCAACACGCACCTCGCCTATCTCATGGCCTACCAGAGCGTGAAGACTGTTTAGAAGAAGCATACTGGGAACGTTAATTCCAATTTGTAATAGTTTAAAAAAGGGGCTAATTAGCTCCTTTTTTGTTATTTGTATTTAACTCAATGTGATAAGTGCATCGCAAAATTTTGCCACTTTATTGAAAGTTAATATTTTGTTAATTAGGCTTGAATTTATCGATTACTTTATAAAATTGCAGTCTATATTGTTAAGGAAAACAATGAATAAAATATTAATCGTGTCGTTATCGGCTTTATTAAGTGCCCCCACATTCGCAGGAATGCAACCATTCTCAGCAAACAATCTTCCTGAAAATTGGCCGAATTATGAAATCCAAAATTACAACGCCCAAGTTGAAAATGGTTACGACGGCCCACTGAGTAACATTCTTGTTATTTACGATCCAAGCATCAAACCTGAGCAGTTAAATCGATATTTGATGCAGCAAACCGCCATTGCGAATAAAGCTCACGACATCAACAACATCAAATACCGCCGTAACATTGTTGCCGCCATTCCAATGAAATTGGAAGGCGATAATGTAGCAGAAGTTGCTGATAGTTTTTCAATTGGTGATTTTGATGAAATACGCCGCAAATACGGTGCCTCAGTCGTCTCGCTTGTAATCAACAGCAACCTTGCTGACCGTCAGTGTGGTGTGCAAACCAGTTACCACACCGTCAGCGTATTTAACGAAGCCTGCTCTCTCCCAACGTTGCTTGCGCACGAGTGGGGGCATGTTGACAACCTTGGACATGAGTACGAGCACACACAGTCACATTTTAAAGACGACAATTACGCATGGCGCTGTGGCGGAAAACCGACCATCATGAGTGCCGACCTCAATTACAATCAGTTTGATTTGAATGAGTTCTATTCGGATCCCAACGTAACACGAGGTGGCGAAGCGTGTGGTACAGCTACCGCCAACAATGCGAAAGTCTTAAAGGAAATAATATCTAATCCTGACTCAGCTTACTGGATTGATGTACCACCTTTAGCAAAAATTGGTAATGTCACTATTTCTTTGGATGAAAACCAATCGTCAGAATTTGAGAAAGTTATCACGGTGACACGTGATGGTGACGTGTCTCAAGCTGCTTCGATTGAGGTTTATTCAGATGCGGTCACCGCTGTGCCAGCAACCGATTATCAAGAGCTGGCAAAGCGTGTTGAGTTTGCACCGAACGAAACCACAAAAACGGTATCTCTACAACTTGTCAATCCAGCACCTACTGATGCGATTTGTGATGATGGTGAAAGAACGTTAAAACTTGGTACACGATGGGGAGAGAAACTTGGCTCATCTAACCAACTCGATTTTACCGTTAAAACGCCTGAAGACACGCTAGCTAGTTGTGCGAAAGACAAAGAGCCAGAACCAACACCGACACCAGCACCAGATAATGGAAATGACGGCGGCGGCGGCGGCGGTAGCACAGGTCTATTGAGTCTATTTGGCCTTGCACTATTGCTCTTCAGACGTCGTAATTAATTTTTTAATTACAACAAGCCGTTCCTAACCATTAGGAACGGCTTGCCACTTATAGACCATAACCATTTACATCAACAAGTTGCTGTTTACTATGCACAAAGACGCCACTACCTCGCCCTATTTCTCTATTTTCGGCATCATAAACCGCCGCTTCAACAATCAACTGAGATTTATTTTGGTTTACCAGCTTCCCCACTGACCGCATTGTCCCTTCTGAAATCAATCGAGTTAAATAAGTCGTAAACGATGTTGTTAATACAAACACTTCGGTTCCTAGTAAGCTTGCGGCAAAGAAAGCATTTTAATAGTGCTTCAATACTATTTGCTTTCATCTATTTTAATAAATGCTAATAAACCCTTATAAATCGCATTACATATACGCTTATCAGACACTGGATATGGCGTTCCGACAGTAGAAAAATTAATAGAACTTCACGTTATTTTATTTAAAATTAAGAAAACGTCTTTAACTAGATAAACACAGGTGATTTTATTTCCTGTATTTAATCACTTTAAGTAGTAATATAGTAACCAGTGCTTTCATATGAAAAATTTTCTAATTTTTTAGCATTTTATATAACTTTTTTACTTCTGTTAATCAAAGTTATATTTTAATGTTTAATTTAATAAATAACTTAGCCTATATAACCGAGATAACAAAATATTAGGGGTAATAATTTAAATTAATTACGAATACTATTTTAAAAACCTTGCCAATTCCAATATTGATGATACGTAGATATGCCTACGCTTTAGCTCGCCATAGCTTGTTTGTTATTTACATTGCGCTCGTTCAACATAAATAAGAGAGGAAAAATAAAAAACACCAATCAACCAATCAACCAATTGAAACCATTTAATAAATGACGAAATCCTATGAATGAGCGCGCAACAGAAAAATAATATTTAGTTTCTTTTTATGATGTTACAACAACGTTCTTTCTTCAGAACAGTCTGAATGCTATCAATTAGTTGAAAGTCACATACGATGATGATGTTATTGTTTAGAAAAAGAAGCTGTTATACGACAATTTTCTACGTTCTTTTTATC
>NZ_PYNY01000070.1:0-1033 GCF_003026135.1 Photobacterium sp. GB-36
CAAGGATAACGCTCGACTTCTTTTTGTCATCACCCTTCATGATATTTCCAATATTTACTTATATAAGGTGGCTTGGGCTTGTCCAACACTTCGGATAGGTGTCGGCTTCGCGACACATATCCTTATTCGTTATATGCACTATTTATTGCTGCTTAAGGCTATCTTTGCACTTAAACCAATTAAGATTGTACCTGATACTCCTTCAAGTGTTCTTGAGTATTTCTGAGCTTTAGGACTGCTAAACAAAATGCTTCCTAAACTGGCATAAAACAAGTTACAACCTGTTGCTAAGAGACTAAATAACAAACCTAAAGTCAGCAATTCGCCTGTAGCATTAACTGCCGTTGGATCAATAAACTGAGGCAGGAATGCTAGAAAGAACATTGCGACTTTAGGGTTTAATACACTAACGATGACGCCTTGCTTGAAAATATTACTTTGTTTTTCATCTGAAATATCCACACAAATTTTAGAATTGTTACGGTAACAATTAATAATTGATATTGCGCCAAGATAGAGTAAGTAAGCCGCACCTAAACACTTGATTATCGTAAATAAAAATGCAGAGCTAAGAATTAATGCAGAAAGACCTAAAACAGCAGCTAATGTATGAATCAAATATCCAACACCTAAACCCAGTGAAGCTTTGATACCTGACTTCATTTTCCCTTTCATTGTATTCGTTACAATGTAAATTACATCAGGCCCAGGTATCAGGTTTATAGATAGAGCTGCAATTACAAACAATACTAAGGTGTTCATTTCCATTACGAAAATACTCCGAGGTGCATTTAACGCCCTGTTAAGGTGTGAGCAACGCAATACCGAAACTTCCGCATACCACCTTAAACACAAAACGCAACGCATGCCAAAAATGCCAAGCGTTGCGAATCACTCTTAAACAGATTGTTGAACGAAGCCGCTTCGCGGCAGAGTGAAAGCCCATAAGCTCGACTACGGTAAATATACCTTTAAAAAAGGAGTATTTATCATGAATAAAGCACAGCAACATCGTTCAGATTATCTTTATGAA
>NZ_PYNY01000071.1:0-1025 GCF_003026135.1 Photobacterium sp. GB-36
TCAGAGTCACTAAAGCATATGGTATTAACACGCAAGAAGATTGGACCTCTATTTTACACACCCACAGCCAATTTATGACGGTTAGTGACTTCAACCGTATTAAGGGCTTTTTACCTGATTATAATGGTTATGGGTTACCTCTCGCTACTACTACGATGGGCTGGTATAGACAAATTCAACCTACCAATCATTTACCCGACAAAGTCGTGCTCTATTGGACATCCCTTTTTGACGCCAAGTTCTACATTACTGAATTAGATGTCACACCTAAAGTGAAAGCGCTGATGTATAAACAACAAAACCATGTTGAGGCTGATGGAATAAGGCAAACCTGCTACCAATCGATATTTGATTTTGGTTTCCTACCAAATGGTCAAGTGAAAGTGTGGCTTAAGGGTTGTGGTAAGTATACGTACGTTACTGAATTGTCACCAACGAGCACACCCGAAACGGACTATAACGGAAGTACTTACTCTGATCACAACCAGACAAGAAACGCTGTACTTAAAAGTGCTAAAAAGGCTAACGCAACCTTAACGCCTATCCCTTGGGACAAGGTAAATAAGATATATACATCAAAAAAATATATTGTAGATCAGCTTCATTAATATTGACTTATCGCCTCACAGAAACCTGTGAGGCGCTCAATGAAAGAGCTAGATTCAGCATTCATTACACAAGGACAGTAAATGAAAAAGATCATATCAACAGGAGTATTCTGCCTATTACTGGTTGGTTGTAGCATGATGAATAGAGAACGCGTACCTGATGAAGTTCCTGATTGGACAGTTGGTTACGCTATGCCATCATTTTACCCTGTCAGAGTCACTAAAGCATATGGTATTAACACGCAAGAAGATTGGACTTCTATTTTACATACTCATAGTCAATTTATGACAATCAGCGATTTAGAACGAATTAAACAGTCTCAACCGGACTATGATGGATATGGATTATCGTTAACTTTTGGGATCGCTCAATACTCCCAGATAAGATATACAAATCATTTACCCGATAAAGTTGTG
>NZ_PYNY01000072.1:0-984 GCF_003026135.1 Photobacterium sp. GB-36
TTATGCAATGATAGTTGCAACAACACCAGCACCAACTGTACGGCCACCTTCACGGATAGCAAAACGTAGACCTTCGTCCATCGCGATAGGTGCGATTAGAGTAACAGTCATAGCGATGTTATCACCAGGCATTACCATTTCAACGCCTTCTGGTAGCTCGATAGTACCAGTTACGTCAGTTGTACGGAAGTAGAACTGTGGACGGTAACCTTTGAAGAAAGGAGTGTGACGACCACCTTCATCTTTAGAAAGCACATAGATTTCTGAAGTGAAAGTTGTGTGTGGAGTGATTGAACCTGGCTTAGCAAGTACTTGACCACGTTGAACTTCATCACGCTTAGTACCACGTAGAAGAACACCAACGTTCTCACCAGCACGACCTTCGTCAAGAAGCTTACGGAACATCTCAACACCAGTACAAGTAGTTGTAATAGTGTCTACGATACCAACGATAGCAACTTCGTCACCAACTTTGATGATACCTTGCTCAACACGACCAGTTACAACAGTACCACGGCCTTGGATTGAGAATACATCTTCGATTGGAAGAATGAATGGACGATCGATTGCACGCTCTGGCTCTGGGATGTAGTTATCTAGAGCTTCTGCTAGTTCAACAATCTTGTCTTCCCACTCTTTCTCGCCGTTTAGAGCGCCTAGAGCAGAACCCATGATTACTGGGCAATCATCACCTGGGAAGTCGTACTCAGAAAGAAGTTCACGAACTTCCATCTCAACTAGCTCAAGTAGTTCTTCATCATCAACCATGTCACACTTGTTCATGAATACGATGATGTAAGGGATACCAACCTGGCGACCAAGTAGGATGTGCTCACGTGTTTGTGGCATTGGGCCGTCAGTTGCAGCAACAACTAGGATACCGCCGTCCATTTGAGCAGCACCAGTGATCATGTTTTTAACGTAATCGGCGTGTCCAGGACAGTCAACGTGTGCGTAGTGACGAGTTGGAGTATCGTACTCTAC
>NZ_PYNY01000073.1:0-964 GCF_003026135.1 Photobacterium sp. GB-36
AATTCTTGTGTTCCCTGAAGGTTCAGGGATTGAGCCTCTGTATCTGGTCTTTAAGACAACCGCTCGTAATGAATCTGGGGTGGTTACTGGGAAAGGTGAAGATATAACAGGGATCTGGTTAGAAAAAGCAGGACAAGAATTAGGAGCACCAATACCATCCCAGATAGCCGATAAATTAAGAGACAGAGAGTTTTCAAGTTTTGATACGTTTAGAGAAGCGTTTTGGTTTGAGGTTTCTAAAAATCACTCTTTAATGAGTCAATTTATACCTGCAAATATTAAGCGAATGCAAGACGGTAAGGCACCACGAGCAAGGTTCAAGGATACAGTGGGTGGTAGACGTTCTTTCGAATTGCATCATATTGAAGAGATACAACACGGTGGTGAGGTTTATAATATTGATAACCTTAGAGTTAACACTCCTCGTAACCATATAGATATACATAAGAGCTAATAATGGAATTAAAAGACACGATAAATGACTATACAGAAATTGAGTTTATTTATTTGATAAATGAGATTATTGAATCTAAAGGAACCAATGATTATCAAGATGAATTACTTGAACATTTTTGTCAGATAACAGAACACCCAGATGGTTCTGACTTAATTTATTATCCTGAAAATGAGAACGATGGAAATCCAGAACGGATCGTTGAAATTGTGAAAAGTTGGCGAAATTCGCAAGGCTTATCGTTATTTAAAGTTTAATAGAAACAAAAAATATTAGCACCACAGTAACTTTCAATTCAGTACGCATAAATATAATTACTGTTAAATGACCGCCCATCGAGGCGGTCTTTTAGTATCTGGACGTTACGGCGTATCGGATCGCTTTAGATGTTTATTGTTAAATAGAGCCTGTTTCGGGCAAATTATTGCCCCTTGTCTTTTTGTCTTATCATTTGGGAATAGTACAAGGATAAGACGATGTGGAAAGCAACCGAAGTTAGCGCAAAACCTA
>NZ_PYNY01000074.1:0-782 GCF_003026135.1 Photobacterium sp. GB-36
TCTGGGCTTATCGCAAGTTAATACGTCCTTCATCGCCTCTGACTGCCAAGGCATCCACCGTGTACGCTTAGTCACTTAACCATACAACCCCAAGAGGTTTCGTATGTTCAAACAACCAAGGTTTGTGTTTAACACTTCGATCAAGAAAGTATTAAACGTTGGTTTTTCGCCGGACTCGATACAAGACACTTGAATGTGTATTGTTTGAGAACTCGTTTTTATCCGAAGATAAAAACATTTTTTAAAATCAATCTGTTGATTGAATTTACTAGTCAGCTTTCCAGATTGTTAAAGAGCATTGTGTTTCTATTTAAAGATCCACTTTCTAATCACACTCATAAGAATGTATTTACAAAGTGGCGTCCCGTAGGGGAGTCGAACCCCTGTTACCGCCGTGAAAGGGCGGTGTCCTAGGCCTCTAGACGAACGGGACATTGGTGGAGCTATGCGGGATCGAACCGCAGACCTCCTGCGTGCAAGGCAGGCGCTCTCCCAGCTGAGCTATAACCCCAATGTTTTACTTCTTTTAAGAAGTTCTCTAAAGAGAAAATGGTGGGCGATACCGGGCTCGAACCAGTGACCCCCTCCTTGTAAGGGAGGTGCTCTCCCAACTGAGCTAATCGCCCACGATAGTTTTAATTCCTTCGTGAGAAAGAATGGTGGGTCGTGCAGGATTCGAACCTGCGACCAATTGATTAAAAGTCAACTGCTCTACCAACTGAGCTAACGACCCAATTTGCACTTCAAAGAGAAGTGGCGTCCCGTAGGGGAGTCGAACCCCT
>NZ_PYNY01000075.1:0-774 GCF_003026135.1 Photobacterium sp. GB-36
GTACAAGCAGTAGGAGCCCACTTGTTGGGTGACTGCGTACCTTTTGTATAATGGGTCAGCGACTTAATTTTAGTAGCAAGGTTAACCGTTTAGGGGAGCCGTAGGGAAACCGAGTCTTAACTGGGCGAAATAGTTGCTAGGATTAGACCCGAAACCGAGTGATCTAGCCATGGGCAGGTTGAAGGTGAGGTAACACTTACTGGAGGACCGAACCGACTAATGTTGAAAAATTAGCGGATGACTTGTGGCTAGGGGTGAAAGGCCAATCAAACTCGGAGATAGCTGGTTCTCCCCGAAAGCTATTTAGGTAGCGCCTCGGACGAATACTACTGGGGGTAGAGCACTGTTAAGGCTAGGGGGTCATCCCGACTTACCAACCCTTTGCAAACTCCGAATACCAGTAAGTACTATCCGGGAGACACACGGCGGGTGCTAACGTCCGTCGTGAAGAGGGAAACAACCCAGACCGCCAGCTAAGGTCCCAAAGTTATAGCTAAGTGGGAAACGATGTGGGAAGGCTCAGACAGCCAGGATGTTGGCTTAGAAGCAGCCATCATTTAAAGAAAGCGTAATAGCTCACTGGTCGAGTCGGCCTGCGCGGAAGATTTAACGGGGCTAAGCTATACACCGAAGCTGCGGCAATGAAGTTTACTTCATTGGGTAGGGGAGCGTTCTGTAAGCCGTTGAAGGTGAATCGTAAGGTTTGCTGGAGGTATCAGAAGTGCGAATGCTGACATGAGTAACGATAAAGGGAGTGAAAAACTCCCTCGCCGG
>NZ_PYNY01000076.1:0-762 GCF_003026135.1 Photobacterium sp. GB-36
TTTAGAAGTTTAAAAACAGAATGGGTACCAAATGTAGGTTATCGTAGTTTTGCTGAAGCAAAACACGAAATCACTCGATATATTATTGGTTATTACAGCCAATTACGACCACATCAATATAATGGCGTATTAACACCGAATGAATCAGAACGATTATATTGGTTAACCTCTAAAACCGTGGCTAGTATTTGTTGACCACTACACCTGTCCGATTTGGTTTTGTTAACCCATTATACCAAATACAAAAAACCGCCATGATGAATGATGATGCGGTTTTTTAACGTAATCAGAATGTATGCGTACTATGCTAAACCATTACCAATGTTTCTACGGGATACAGCAAAAGACACTCTTTTAAATAGTTCAAAAAGCTCGGTAATACTAACATCAAACTCTGACATTTTTGGCTCTTTACCTTTCTGAGTTAGATTCAAATACGTATCTTTTCCATAATAAAGGCATACAGTTAAATTCGTTACTTTAAAACCTAATATATGATCACTGCTCTCTATGTACCCGTGTTTTAAAGCATATTCTCTTAAATAAAGTTCATCTGCGTCATCTAGAGCAATTGAACCTGTCCATTCATTTTCTTGAGTTGAAGCTATTATCTTATCCATTTTAAAATCCAAGTATTAAATGTTTATAGCCTAACCATACAACCGAGCCAAAACACTGTCAAGTGCTTGTTTTTTAAATGATTTATTATAAAGATCTATTACAAGATTTTATTGTAATGAATATTTATAACACTCCCTGTTG
>NZ_PYNY01000077.1:0-726 GCF_003026135.1 Photobacterium sp. GB-36
GGGAACACAAGAATTCTATCTTGCCAATCACTCTCAGCAGGCATCGGTAATACAGTCGATGAGTCATTAACCGCATCACTGAGTGGATTTACCCAAATATCATCGAATGACACACCATCATCTTGAGACGGCGTTGTATGGGGTACTTGATTTCCAGTCTCGTCTGGTGACCAATATATCGTTGGGCCACCTTCTTCTAATGCGACCGAATATTGACCTTGTGCGTTCTTACCCACATACCGAACAGGTACTTTGTCGTCACCATCGCCAACATGAAAAGCTCTGACTGTAGGGTAAACATCATCACCTTCGGGTTCTATTATCTGCACACGAATACGGCTTTTGACTTCTTGCATTTGCCTTAATTCTTCTTCTGTATGCTGCGTATCATCAGGAAACTGCAAGGCTTTAAACAGCATTAAAGAGAAATTAATAACAGGTGAGGTTTCAACAACAAAGCGTAAGTTATCGAGTGATTTATCCTTAAACTTTCCCGCAACCTGAGACAGTGCGCGTGCCGCTTTATCATTATTTGATTGGTTTTGTGTTCCTGCGGCCATCGTCGCACTACTAGAAATGACAGGAGGCGGTATAGCAAGAGGCATTGCCTCTGCTGAACTTATAAATAGTCCCCAAGGATTAAAACTATTTTTAATCGATTCTTTTTTTTGGCACGCATCGGTATTGCCAAAAGGTTGTGAGCACGATTTAGCGAAAACTTTATCA
>NZ_PYNY01000078.1:0-725 GCF_003026135.1 Photobacterium sp. GB-36
TTAAAGTTATTGGTTCACACCAAGGATAACGCTCGACTTCTTTTTGTCATCACCCTTCATGATATTTCCAATATTTACTTATATAAGGTGGCTTGGGCTTGTCCAACACTTCGGATAGGTGTCGGCTTCGCAACACATATCCTTATCTGTTATAAATACTATTTAGACTTAGATGAAGAGATTCTGCTCTAATTTTAAAAGACGTTTTTTCAATGACAAACCGCCACCATAACCAACAAGCTCACCTTTGCTGCCAATTACCCTGTGGCAAGGAATTATAATCGCCAATCCATTTGCACCATTAGCATTGCCAACCGCCCTCACTGCGCTTTCATTACCAATTGATATAGCTAAATCTTGATACGTTACAATGTCACCGTATTTTACTTTATTTAATGCGTCCCAAACCGATTTTTGAAAATCCGTACCAACCAGTAATAAAGGAATATCGAAAACACTTCGCTCACCAAGAAAGTATTCTTCAAGTTGCGTTTTAGTAGATTCTAAAACATTGTCGTTTCTTTCTACGAATTCAGCGTTAAGGCTACGCTTAATACGGTCATCAACTGCACTTCTCATTTTACGATATCGAAAGTCACAAAGACAAAGCTTACCGTCATATGAACCAAGCACAAATTCGGCATAAGGATGTTTAAAGTGTTGGATATTAATCTGATTCATTGAATGTCCTTATTATGAATAACTTACCCGTATTTATAACGCCC
>NZ_PYNY01000079.1:0-722 GCF_003026135.1 Photobacterium sp. GB-36
ACACTGACTGACGAAGTAAACCGCGAAGCGATCATCTTCCGTCAAAACATGCGTCAGCTATTCAACAACTACACCAATGACAACGATTGGTTCTTCAAACCTTGGAACGCAGAAACTGTTACAGAAATGAACGGTGACAAGGTTAACTTTGAAGATGCATCTGTTGAGTCTCTAATGACTATCCAAGAGAACTGGAAACTAACTCCTGGCGACAAGTGGCACGGCTTTGACGAAATCGACAATGACTGGTGTATGCTTGATCCAATCAAAGTTAGCTTGCTAACTCCTGGACTTGACGACAACGGTAACTTCCTAGAAACAGGTGTTCCAGCAGCACTTGTGACTGCATACCTAGGTCGTTTCGGTATCGTACCAACACGTACTACTGACTTCCAAGTAATGTTCCTATTCTCAATGGGTATTACTAAAGGTAAGCGTGACACATTGATCAACACATTGTTGTCATTCAAGCGTCACTACGATGCTAACGCAGATATCGAAACACTATTACCTGAGTTAGTTGCATCAGCACCAGAAGTATACAAAGGTCTTGGCCTTAAAGATCTTGGTGAGCGTATGTTTAAGTACCTAGTACGTCATAACCCAAGCCAAGTACTAAACCACGCTTACTCTAGCCTTCCAGAGATGGAAGTGAAACCACGTACTGCTTACCAGTTCGTCGTATCTGATGAAGTTGAGCTAGTACCTTCTGACAAGCTAGT